>NZ_JAQOSR010000044.1:0-53768 GCF_046718885.1 Bradyrhizobium sp. UFLA01-814
TGCTCACGGTCCTCAATGCCATGATGCGAGACCGAAAGCCGTACCTACAGACCAAACCGACATAACAGTTGCCGGCCCCCCGTGGGTAATTGCGCACTAGGCCGGGACGACAGCGAATGTGTGGTGCCGCTTGCGGTCAAGAATCCGCATCAGTGACTGACGCGTGAGCGAGGCACCGCCGGAAGGGTTCCCTCCCCTTGCGGGGAGGGAGCCGCGCGGCATGCTCACCTCACCGGCATTCCTCGCGATGCGTGAGCGCACCCGCCCCCGCACACGACCCTGTGACCATAGTTGAAGGCTGCGACGACGAAACTTCTGGATTGTTGGCCGCGTAGACGCCAAGACAGAAGCGCTATTCTGCGAAGGTTTCATTGATGCACGACGTCTCGATCCCGGCGGCCCTGATCGCCGGTCTGGTCAGCTTCCTGTCGCCCTGCGTGCTGCCGCTGGTGCCGCCCTATCTGATCTATTTGACCGGCGCGACCATCGAGCAGGTCAACCAGGACGGCGCCACCGCGGCCTCCAAGCGCGCGGTGATGACGGCGGCGCTGATGTTCGTGCTGGGCTTCTCCACCGTGTTCGTTGCGCTCGGCGCCAGCGCGTCCTTCGTCGGCGGGCTGGTGCGCGCCTGGTCGGCCGAGCTCTCGATCCTGGCCGGCATCGTCATCATCATCATGGGCCTGCACTTCCTCGGCGTGACCCGGATCGGCCTGCTGATGCGCGAGGGACGGCTGACCGCGCCGAAGCCGATCGGGCTGTGGGGCGCCTATGTCATGGGCCTGGCCTTCGCCTTCGGCTGGACGCCATGCATCGGGCCGATCCTGGCGGCGATCCTCTCGATCGCGGCCGCGGAGGCCACGGTGACAAAGGGCGCCGGCCTGCTCGCGGTCTATTCCGCCGGGCTCGGCATCCCGTTCCTGCTCGCGGCCTTCATGGTCAAGCAGTTCTCCTCGCTGTTCGCGCGGATGAAGCGCCATCTCGACACCGTCGAACGGGTGATGGGCGTGCTGATGGTGGTCACCGGCATCGGCTTCCTGACCGGCGCAGTGTCGAGCGTCAGCGTCTGGCTGCTGGAAACCTTCCCGGCGCTGCAAAATATCGGCTAGGCCTTCGCGCCAACGCAGGCTGCCGTCCGCTGGCTTTTGGCCGCGCGATGTCGGACTATTGCGGAATCGCCGCAATCCTCATGGGACCCCGATGGGCCAGGATCGTCAGACGCGCGCCAGCTGGCCGATCTTCAGTTCGCTGCAGTCGTTCCGGCCAAGCGACCTGCCGGGTGATCTGATCGCTGGCCTGACGCTCGCCGCGATCGCGATCCCCGAGCAGATGGCGACCGCCCGGCTCGGCGGCTTCTCGCCGCAGATCGGCTTCTTCGCCTTCATGGCCGGCTCGATCGGCTTTGCGATGTTCGGCGCCAACCGCTTCCTGTCCTGTGGCGCCGACTCCACGATCACGCCGATCTTCGCCGGCGGCCTCGCGCTGATGGCGACCGCCGGCTCACCGGACTATCAGGCGCTCGCGATGGCGCTGGCGCTGATGGTCGGCGCGATCATGATCGCCGGCAGCCTGTTCAAGCTTGGCTGGATCGCCAATTTGCTGTCGACGCCGGTGACGGTCGGCTTCCTTGCCGGCATCTCGGTCCACATCCTGGTCTCGCAATTGCCCGGCGTGCTCGGCCTGACCACCCCGGACGGGCCGACGCTCTACAAGCTCGGGGTGCTCACTGAAAAGATCGGCCAAACCAATCTCTACACGCTGGCGATCGGCCTCGGCGTGCTGGCGCTGGTCGCCGGATCGGAGAAGATCAGCGCGCGCATTCCCGGCGCGCTGATCGGCCTTGTCGTGGCCACCGTCGCCGTGATCGCCGGCCATCTCGAAAGCAAGGGCGTCAAGGTGGTCGGCACCGTGCCCGGAACGCTGCCGACGCCATCGTTTCCGGACATTGCGCCGGAGCGATGGGTCAAACTGTTGTCGCTGGCGATCCTGATCGCGGTTGTCGTCATGGTGCAGACCGCGGCGACGACGCGCTCGTTCCTGTCCGATCCGGACAAGCCGGCCGACGTCGATCGCGACTTCCTCGGTGCCGGTGCCGGCAGCCTGCTGTCCGGGCTGTTCGGCGCCTTTCCCGTCAACGCCAGTCCGCCGCGCACCGGCATCGTGTCGGAGACCGGCGGACGTACGCAGCTTTCGGGGCTGTTTGCCGCGGCCATCGTGCTCGCGCTGCTCGCGTTCGGCGCGACGCTGTTGCAGCACGTGCCCGATGCGGCACTCGGCGGGGTTCTGCTGTTCGTGGCACTGCGCATCATTCGCGTGAAGCAAATCGTCGCGATCTTCCGTCAGTCATTCTATGAATTCCTGCTGGTGGTGGCGACCGCAGCCGCGATCATCGTGCTGCCGATCGAGCAAGGCGTCGCCGTCGGCATCGCCTTGTCGCTGCTGCACGGCATCTGGACCACCACGCGCGGCCAGCTTGCCGAATTCGTCCATGTGCCCGGCACCACGATCTGGTGGCCGACAGGCCCGCACGTCACAGGCGAGCGCACGCCCGGCATTGCCGTCGTCGGCCTGCAGGCCCCGCTGTCGTTCCTCAACGCGGAAAGCTTCCACAGCGGCGTGCTCAAGACCATCAGCGCGGCGACACCCAGGCCGCGGCTGCTGGTGATCGAGGCCAGCGGCATGATCGAGATCGATTTCACGGCGGCGCAGGCGCTGCGCGACCTGTTCCGCGAATGCCGCGATGACGGCGTGACGGTGGCGGTGGCGCGGCTCGAATCCGAGCGCGCGCAGGACGCCTTCGAGCGCTTCGGTCTCTACGAGGTGTTGCCGCGAGACCACGTCTTCCGCAGCGTCGACGAAGCGGTCCGCACGCTCGGCGGACAGGCGTAAAGATTGATGGGATCCGTCCGTAGCCCGGGTGAGCGAAGCGATACCCGGGAAACCGTTCCCGCATATCGCTTCGCTCATGCGGGCTACGCACTATCCTCCGTCATTGCGAGCAAAGCGAAGCAATCCATCGCGTGGCATATGCGGAAGCATAGATTGCTTCGTCGCTATCGCTCCTCGCAATGACGGAGCTACAAATTTTGGGCGACTCAGCTGCGCAGCCCGGATGAAGCGAAGCGCAATCCGGGATTTTCTCGTGCGTCGATGAACCGTCCCGGATTTCGCTTGCGCTCCATCCGGCCTACGGGCACTCGCCTCGCCCCGACGGCCTCAGGCTTGCTCGCCCTCGAGCGTCGGATGCTCCCTCAGGACTTCCGCCTTGATCGAGCCGGCGTGGATGGCACGAAACAGCGCCCGCCCCGTCTTGATGTTATTGGCCTTCATGCAGAGACCGACGATCTCGCGCACCGCGGAATCCCGCACCAGCTCGTCGGAGATCTTCATCGCGGTCTCCATCGCGACCTTGGCGGCACGCTCGTAGCGATCACGCTCGGTCTGCTGCTTGTTCGGTGAACGCTTGTCGGGCGAGCCAACCGCCTCGGCACAGCCGGCGGCATCGCGGCAGATCGCACGGATCCGCTGCGCAGCCTCGATGTCGCCGAGCGGACGCTCGACGGGATCGTCCCAGATATCCTTGCGCCCGGCCTTGTTGAACCACCACATCGCCGCACCTTAAAAAAAGTACGGCAAGCATAGCTGGCCTTGGCGCAACCTGTGAACCGCGGAGTCCGCTCCGTGCCGAGCAAGAGGTGCGCACTATGGCCCGGCGGCCACACCGGCCGCCGATCCCCGCGCGAATCGATGTCGAATTCATGGAATAGAGCCCATTTCGGTTCTGATTGCGTCAGAGCCGAAGCTGCGGGACTCTCGCTTGCCGCGTCTTCACGCGAACCGACAACACTCTACGCAGATCGTTTCGGCCCGATCGCCTCGAACTGCGCCTTTTGCTCATCGCTGAGCGTGGCATAGAAATTCTCAAGCGCGGCGCGGACATCCTTGACCGCCTGCAGCATGACGTCGAGCCGCTTGGCGACGAAGGCAAGGCGTGCAGGCGGGGTCATCGCCTCGTTGGTCTGGCACGCGGCCTTCAGCTTCCGCGCGGCGTCGGCACTAGCGTCCTGCAGCACCTGAAGCGCACCGCGTTGGGTGTCGCTGAGCTGCAGCCGCGCCTCGATCTCGCCGGTCGGCCATTCCTGCATCGCAGGCTGTGCAGCGCCGCAGCTCTGGGCGACCGTCGCGCTCGGATCACGGGCCGCGGCTTCCTTGCGCTGGTTCTCGGCGAGCGCGTTGAGCCGCGCTTTCTGCTCGTCATCGAGCAGGCCGTAGAATTTTTCCAGCGGAGGCTTCACGATTCCGACCGCGGTGACCATCGCTTCGATCCGCTGCTGCATGGCGGCGAGGCGGTTCGGCGCCGTCAACACCACCTGCGCAGGACATGCCGCCCGAATGACCTGGGCAGCCGCGAGCGACGCGTTGCCGAGCTCGCCGAGCGCCGCCGATTGCGCTTCGGTCGGCTGCACCGTATCCGCGATCTGATCCACCGGCAGGCCGGCGACCGAACGGCTGTCATTGCCGCACATCTGCTCGATGCGCCCGCCGCCGCGGTAACGGCGGCCCGTCCGGCGCTCCGGCAGATAGCCCCGGAGATCGTCATACCCATAAGGCCCGAAGATGCCGGCATAGATGTCCGGATAGCCGTAGCCCCAGAATCCGATGTCGTCGCCCCAGATCGCGTAGTCGTAGATGTCGTTGTACGCGAACGGCCAGAACAGCGGGCCGACCCAGCCATAGCCGCCGCCGGGATGCTGCCACCATCCGTTGGCCACCGCCCCGCCGTGCCAGCCGGCGAGCGCCGCGGCCGCGGCGATCTGCGCGCGCGCCGCCGGGTTGCTCAACAGCCGGCCGTTGCGCAATGCGCCGTTGCGCGACAGCGAGTTGAACGTATTGCGCATATGGCCTGGTGCGATCGCGGCATTTCGCATCCGGCCGAAATTGCCGCCCCCGCGCGACGCGAAGGCGCCATGGCCGGCGAAGCCTGATCGCGAGATCGCGTGCGAGCGGCCGAACCCGCCATGATGGCCGCCGCCAAAATGCATGTGGCCGAAGCCATGCCCGCCACGTCCATGGCCACCGCCGTGCCCGTGGCCACCACCATGCCCATGGCCGCCACCATGTCCTCCGCCATGGCCGCCGCCGTGCCCGCCGCCGCCTCGGGCGATCGCATCGCCCGACAGCGCCATCGCAAGCACCACGACCGCAATTCCGATTGCCCGTCCGATCACGGCGTTCTCCCTCCGCGCACCGCACACATCGCGCGCCAGCACACTGCGGCACGACAGAGACGCCGGGCGGGCGGAAAAGTTCCATGCGTGACGCGCGCCAGAGACGCTCGCGAACGCTGCGCAGCCTGACGGCGCCTCAGGCGGCCGGGACGATCTTTCCGGGATTGAAGATGTTTTGCGGGTCGAGCGCATGCTTCAGCGCCCGCATCGCGTCGAGCGCCTCGGGGCCAAGCTCGGCCTGCAAATACTTCTGCTTGCCCTGCCCGATGCCGTGCTCGCCCGTGCAGGTGCCGCCCATGGCCTGGGCACGCTCGACCAGGCGGTGCATGAACTCCTCGCCGCGCGCCATCTCGTCCTTGTTGTCGACGTCGCAGAGCAGCGAGCAGTGGAAATTGCCGTCGCCGACATGACCGACGATCGGCGACAGCAGATTGAGCCGCTTGAGATCCTCCTCGGTCTCGGTGACGCAGTCGGCAAGCCGCGAGATCGGCACGCAGACGTCGGTCGCGACCACGCCGATGCTGTCGCCGGGGCGCAGCGCCTTGACGGACCAGTAGGCGTCGTGCCGGGCCTGCCACAGCTTGGTGCGGTCTTCCGGCTTGGTGGTCCAGGTGAAGTCGCCGCCGCCGCATTCGGCGGCGATGTCGCGGAAATTCTTCGACTGCTCGGCGACTTCGACCTCGCTGCCGTGGAATTCCAGCAGCAGCAGCGGCGTCTCCGGCAGCGACAGCTTCGAATAGCTGTTGCAGGCTTTCACCTGCGCGGCATTGAGCAGCTCGATCCGGGCGACCGGAATGCCGGTTTGGATCGCGAGGATCGTGGCCTGGCAGGCGCCGCGCACCGTTTCGAACGAACAGGCCGCCGCCGCGATCGTGTCGGGAATGCCGCGCAGGCGGATGGTCAGTTCGGAGATGATGCCGAGCGTGCCTTCGGCGCCGACGAACAGATGGGTCAGGTCGTAACCGGCCGACGACTTCTTGGCGCGCGTGCCTGTCGTGATGATCTCGCCGTCGCCGCGCACCACCTTCAGCGCCAGCACGTTCTCGCGCATCGTGCCGTAGCGCACCGCGTTGGTGCCGGAGGCGCGGGTCGAGGTCATGCCGCCGAGCGAGGCATCGGCGCCGGGATCGATCGGAAAGAACAGGCCCTGGTCGCGCAGATGCTCGTTGAGCGCCTTCCGCGTCACGCCGGGCTGGATCACGCAGTCGAGGTCCTCAGCATGCACCTCGAGCACCTTGTTCATGTCGCGCAGATCGATGCAGATACCGCCCGCGGGCGCGTTGACCTGACCCTCGAGCGAGGTTCCGGTGCCGAAGGCGATGACCGGCACGCGATTGGCGGCGCAGATTCGCACCACGTCCTGGATGTCGGCGGTTTCCTGCGCCATCACGACCGCATCCGGCGGCTGGGTCGGCAGCCATGTGGTGGTATGGGCGTGCTGTTCGCGCACCGCCTGCGACGTGACGAGCCGGTTGCCGAACCGCGCCGCCAGCGCGTCGATCGCGCGCTTAAGGGCCTGCGGCTCAGGGCGCGTCACATTGCTCGAAATCGTTGTCGCCACGTCAAATTTCCTCCCACCTTTAGCCGACCGTGGCAAAGCTTGTATAAGGGGTCAAGAGAGCCTGACTTGAAAAAGTGGACGCTGGAGTCACAGAAAAGCTCATGCTCAAACGCCAGCAAACCGGGGATGGATCATGACTTCAGTGACTGCCACGAGCGAGATGCCGCTTCCGCCGGCCCCGTTCAGATCCTCTGTGATGCAGATCGAGCCGCAATGGATCGACTACAACGGCCATCTCAACATGGCCTACTACAATGTGATGTTCGACCGCGCCATCGACGAGATGTGGCTGCAGCTCGGCATCGGGCCGGCCTACATGAAGGCGCGGCACTGCTCGACCTTCACCGCCGAGTGCCACGTCCGCTATCTCAGGGAAATTCATCTCGGCGATCCCGTGCAAGTCCACGTTCATCTGCTCGGCGCCGACGAGAAGCGGCTGCACACGTTCGAGGAGCTGCGCCATGCCACCGAGGGCTGGCTCTCCGCGACCTCGGAAAACCTCACGCTGCACATCGACATGGAGGCGCGCAAGGTGGCGCCGTTTCCGCCCGATATCCGCGCCCGCGCTCGCGCGATCGTCGACAGCTATGCGGGTGTACCACGTCCCGAGGGCATCGGCCGCAACGTGGCGATGCCCTCGGCGAAATAACTTGCCGTTTTCAAGCGAAGCGGCCGCCGGTTCGCGGCCTCGCTAGACCCTTGTGCGGCCGCGCACCAATCCAACCACCGCCGACACCAGAAACAGGATGACGGCGATGAAGAAGATCGCCTTGGCGATTTCGACGGAAGCGCCGGCGATGCCGCCAAAGCCCAAAATGCCCGCGATCAGGGCGATGACCAGGAACGTGACGACCCAGCTCAGCATGATCAAAACTCCGCTTCGTTTCCTTGCTATTTCTCGGGCGCGGACCTTCGTCCGGCGCGCACCTGTTGAAACAATCCGGCCGGGAAACGCGGGTTCCTGAGCGTGAAACCGCGAAATTTTCGTTGATTTCCGGAACCAGCATTGATGTGGGCTGCCGGCGAAAGCGTTCCCGTCAGCCGCGATAAAACCTGTCAAAACGGCCGATCAGGCCCTATATGGCCTTCAATCCCTGTTAAGAAGGCTCCCCTTCACCGTCCCGCGGTGCCATCGTGGGGCCGAGACGATTCGCCAATGACCGAGCCGAGCAAATTGCCCCATCACGGCGTTCCCGAGCACCAGCCGGCGGCTGGCGGCATCGCCGCGCGTGCGCGGGCGGCGGCCGGTCCGCAATATCTGAGCGGCCTCAATCCGGAGCAGCGCGAGGCGGTCGAGACGCTCGACGGTCCGGTGCTGGTGCTTGCCGGCGCCGGCACCGGCAAGACGCGCGTGCTGACCACGCGCATCGCGCATATCCTGAGCCAGGGCCGCGCACGGCCGCACGAAATCCTGTCGGTGACCTTCACCAACAAGGCGGCGCGCGAGATGAAGCTGCGGCTCGGGCAGATGCTCGGCCAGGCGGTCGAGGGCATGCCGTGGCTCGGCACCTTCCATTCGATCGGCGGCCGCATCCTGCGCATCCATGCCGAGTTGGTGCAGCTGAAATCCAACTTCACGGTGCTCGACGTCGACGACCAGGTGCGGCTGCTGAAGCAATTGCTGCAGGCCGAGAACATCGACGACAAGCGCTGGCCGGCGCGGATGCTGGCCGGCCTGATCGACGGCTGGAAGAATCGCGGCCTGTCGCCGTCGCAGGTGCCGGCGGGCGAAGCCGCCTCGTTCGGCAACGGCAAGGGCGGCAAGATCTACGCGACCTATCAGGAGCGGTTGAAGATCCTCAACGCGGCCGATTTCGGCGACCTGCTGCTCGAGAACATCCGGCTGTTCCGCGAAAATCCCGATGTGCTACGGCAGTACCAGAGCCGCTTCAGGTTCATCCTGGTCGACGAATATCAGGACACTAACGTCGCGCAGTATCTGTGGCTGCGCCTGCTGTCGCAGGCGCCGTCGCGGCCGGCCCGCGCGCTGTCCGAGATTATTCCGGGAGCAACCGATGCTCCCGTCATTCCGGGGCGCGCCGAAGGCGTGAACCCGGAATCTGATGCAGGTGACGACTCATCTCGAGATTTCGGGTCTGCGCCTGCGGCGCATCCCGGAATGACGGAGAATGCGGCAACCGCAACGCAGCTCAAGAACATCTGCTGTGTCGGCGATGACGACCAGTCGATCTATGGCTGGCGCGGCGCCGAGGTCGACAACATCCTGCGCTTCGAGCACGATTTCCCCGGCGCCAAGGTCATCCGCCTCGAGCGCAATTACCGCTCCACCGGCCACATCCTGGCCGCGGCCTCGCATCTGATCGCGCATAATGAAGGCCGGCTCGGCAAGACGCTGCGCACCGAGGATGTCGACGGTGAGAAGGTCACCGTCACCGGCTCCTGGGATTCGGAGGAGGAAGCGCGTGCGATCGGCGAGGAGCTCGAGGAGCTGCAGCGCGCGGGTGAAAACCTCAACGACGTCGCCATCCTGGTGCGCGCCTCGTTCCAGATGCGCGAGTTCGAAGACCGCTTCGTCACGCTCGGCCTGCCCTACCGCGTGATCGGCGGCCCCAGATTCTACGAGCGCGCCGAAATCCGCGATGCGCTGGCCTACTTACGCACCATCAATTCGCCGGCCGACGATCTCGCCTTCGAGCGCATCGTCAATGTGCCCAAGCGGGGGCTCGGCGACGCCACCGTGCAGCTGCTGCACGACCATGCCCGCAAGCGCCGCATTCCGCTGTTCGAGGCGGCGCGCGCCGTGGTCGAGACCGACGAGCTGAAGCCGAAGGCGCGCGGCTCCTTGCGCGATCTCGTCATGCAGTTCGACCGCTGGCGCGCCCAGCGCGAGGTCACCTCGCATACCGAGCTCGCCGAGATCGTGCTCGACGAGAGCGGCTACACCGAGATGTGGCAGAAGGACCGCTCGGCTGATGCCGCCGGCCGGCTGGAGAACCTCAAGGAGCTGGTGCGTTCGATGGAGGAATTCGAGAACCTGCAAGGGTTTCTCGAACATATCTCGCTGGTGATGGACCGCGACGGCGAGGCCGGCGACGAGGCGGTGTCGCTGATGACGCTGCATTCGGCGAAGGGCCTGGAATTCGACAACGTGTTCCTGCCGGGCTGGGAGGAAGGCCTGTTTCCGAGCCAACGCACGCTGGACGAACAGGGCCGCGCCGGGCTCGAGGAGGAGCGCCGCCTCGCCCATGTCGGGCTGACCCGGGCGCGCCGCCGCGCCAAGATCTACTTCGCCACCAACCGCCGCATCCATGGCACCTGGTCGACCACGATCCCCTCGCGCTTCCTCGACGAGCTGCCGGCGCACAATGTCGAGATCACCGAATCCAAGGGCGGATCGGGCTGGGGCGGCAGCGGCGGCTACGGCGCCTCGCGCTTCGACAACCTCGAATCATTCGGCTCGAGCTATTCGACCCCGGGCTGGCAGCGTGCCCAGGCCAACCGCAACCGCGGCGGCGGGGGCCGCGGCGGCAGCGGCTTCGAGGAGCGGCAATCGTCCTTTTCGGGTTCGCGGGGCGATACCTCCTCCGAAAGCTTCAATCGCACCAAGCGCGGCCCTGTCGTGATCGAAGGCGAGCTGGTGGCGAAGTCCACCGGCACGACGTCGGATTTTTCGCTGGACGACCGGGTATTTCACCAGAAATTCGGCTACGGCCATGTGGTGAAGATCGACGGCAACAAGCTGACCATCGCCTTCGAGAAGGCCGGCGAGAAGAAGGTGGTCGACAGCTTTGTGCAACGGGTGTGACATAGCGACCTTCTTTAGCGGCCTTCCCTGTTCGTAGCCCTTGACCCCAGTTGATTTCATGGGTTGAGATGGATCCATGGTCCGGGGGAGGTTTTTCCTTTTTGTCATCGCGCTCACCGCGCCGTCGCTGGCGGTCGCGGAGACGATGAGCTTTGGCGATTCGGCAGCCCAGCTCGCCAAGGCCTGCGGCGCCGACATCACCGCCAACTGCCGCGGCGTCAACCTCGACTCCAACCGCCTCAAGGAATGCCTGTCGCGCAACCGCGACGTGATATCGTCGCAGTGCAAGGAGAGCTACTTCTCCACCCTCGATGCGATCCAGAAGCGGATCGCGGCGCGCGTCACCGTTGCGAATGCCTGCACCCGCGAGATCGTCAAGGTCTGCGGCGGCTCGACCAAGGAGACCAGCAAGTCGGTGCCCTGCCTCGTCAGCGCCAAGGGCCTCAGCCGCAATTGCACCCAGGCGATCAATGACGCGGGGTATCAATGATGCGGCTGTCGCGGCGAGGCTTGCGCGATCCTGGCCTTTTGGCCCTGCTGGGCACGCTGGTTTTGCTGGCGATGCCGATTTCACTGGGGCGTGCACAGACCGCCGTCACACGCGACGACGTCATCGCCAAGCTCAATCATTTTGAGACAGACGCCGAGATCGATGTCCCCGCGCTGCGCCAGCAGGTGGCCGAACGATCGAAGTCGCGATCGAAGAACGAGCCGCCGCCCTCGAAACGGCCGCCGATCGCTCCCGATCTGACCAAGCTGCCGACGTTCAACGTCGACATCGCGTTCGACGTCGATACGCCGATCGTGCTGCCGGAATCGTATCAGACGGTCGGGCGGATCGCCGATGCGCTGACGCACTCCTCGCTGCTCCCCTACACCTTCCTGATCGTCGGCCACATCGAATCGACCGGACGACGCGAGAACAATGTGCTGCTGAGCCAGCGGCGCGCCGACGCGATCCGCGACATCCTGGTCAACACCTTCAAGATCACCGCGAAGCGCCTGCAATCGGTTGGGCTTGGCGAAGAGCAACTGCTCGACCCGACCAAACCCAACGCGCCGGTCAACAACCAGGTGCAGATCATGCTGGTCGCGAAGGTCGCCGAAAGCGCGCCGCCCGCGCACCCCGCCCCGGCGGCCGCCGCCAAGAAGCCGGCGAAGTCAGCGAAGAAGCACTAGCCTGATGCCGCTCACTTAACGCGGTATGATTCGGACCATCATGTCCGGATTGCTTGGTTCTCGGAATTGCCATGTTGACCAACAGTCGCGATATCATTCGGCGCCTGGAGCGAGAGGGATGGAGCCTCGTCCGCGTTGCCGGTTCTCACCACGTCTTCAAGAACCCCCGATCGGGCGAAACGCTGGTCGTTCCGCACCCCAAGAAGGACTTGGGAAAAGGCTTGGTGCGTGCCATTTATAGGGGAGCGGGCTGGAAACCCGATTGAGGCACACCTTGGCTCACTACGTTGCCATCATTGAGGACGCCGGACCGGACTACGCCGTAGGCGTCTGGTTTCCGGACCTGCCCGGCTGCACTTCCGCGGGCAATGATATCGACGAGGCTTTGCGCAATGCCCCTGAGGCGCTGGAGCTCTATGCCGAGGGCCTAAGGGACGATGGACAGGAACTGCCCCGTCCCCGGACATTGACCGAGTTGAAGGCAGACCCCGAAGTCGCCGACGACCTGAAAACCTACATGGTCGCCTTGGTCGAACTGCCCGTCAGAGCGCACGCCGCGGAATAAATTTCTGCCCTGGCGGGCGATTGCAGAACGGATTGTCCGTCCCTATCTGCGCTTGACCCGCATCTTGCCCGCCCGGGCCCCAGTCCGCGCGCGCCCTTCCCTCACGCTTTCGATCCTCCATGTCGCCGATCATTTCCGTATCCAATCTTTCGAAAACCTATGGCTCCGGCTTCAAGGCGCTGAAGGGCATCAATCTCGATATCATCAAAGGCGAGATCTTCGCGCTGCTCGGGCCGAACGGCGCCGGCAAGACCACGCTGATCAGCATCATCTGCGGCATCGCCAATCCGAGCGAGGGCCGCATCACGATCGGCGGGCACGACATCATCGCCGACTATCGCGCGGCGCGGTCGATGATCGGGCTGGTTCCACAGGAACTGCACACCGACGCGTTCGAGTCGGTGTGGGCGACCGTCAGCTTCAGCCGCGGCCTGTTCGGCAAGCCGAAGAACCCCGCCCATATCGAGAAGGTGCTGCGCGACCTGTCGCTGTGGGACAAGAAGGACGACAAGATCATCACGCTGTCCGGCGGCATGAAGCGCCGCGTGATGATCGCCAAGGCGCTGTCGCACGAACCGCAGATCCTGTTCCTCGACGAGCCCACCGCCGGCGTCGACGTCGAATTGCGCAAGGGCATGTGGGAGGTGGTCCGCACGCTGCAGGCTTCCGGCGTCACCATTATCCTGACCACGCACTACATCGAGGAAGCCGAGGAGATGGCCGACCGCATCGGCGTCATCAACAAGGGCGAGATCATCCTGATCGAGGACAAGGCGACCTTGATGCAGAAGCTCGGCAAGAAGGAGCTGACCCTGCAGTTGCAGAACAAGCTCGAGGCCATTCCCGATGTTCTGTCTGCCTACAATCTCGAATTGTCCGACGACGGCCGCACCGTGACCTACGACTACGATACCAAAGGCGACCGCACCGGCATCACCAGCCTGCTCAACGATCTCCGCAATGCCGGCATCCGCATCTCGGACCTCGATACCAAACAAAGCTCCCTCGAAGACATCTTCGTCAGCCTCGTGAGGGCGCCATGAACTACCGCGCAATCCGGGCCATCTACCTGTTCGAAATGGCGCGCACCTGGCGCACGCTGCTGCAGAGCATCGTCTCGCCGGTGGTGTCGACCTCGCTGTACTTTGTGGTGTTCGGCGCCGCGATCGGCTCGCGCATCACCGAGGTCGAGGGCGTCAGCTACGGTACCTTCATCGTGCCGGGGCTCGTGATGCTGTCGGTGCTGACGCAGAGCATCTCCAACGCCTCGTTCGGCATCTACTTCCCGAAATTCGTCGGCACGATCTACGAGATCCTGTCGGCGCCGATCTCCTATTTCGAGATCGTCATCGGCTATGTCGGCGCCGCCGCCACCAAGTCGATCATCCTCGGCCTGATCATCCTGGCGACGGCCGGGCTTTTCGTCCCCTTGCATATCCAGCACCCGGTGTGGATGCTGACCTTCCTGGTGCTGACGGCGGTCACCTTCAGCCTGTTCGGTTTCATCATCGGCATCTGGGCCGACGGCTTCGAAAAGCTGCAGATGATCCCGATGCTGGTGGTGACGCCGCTGACCTTCCTCGGCGGCAGCTTCTATTCGGTGAACATGCTGCCGTCGGGCTGGCGCACCATCACCCTGCTCAATCCCGTGGTCTATCTGATTTCCGGCTTCCGCTGGAGCTTCTACGAGATCGCCGATGTCAGCGTGCCGCTGAGCCTCGGCATGACCGTGGGCTTCCTGGTCGCCTGCATGGCCATCGTGGCGTGGATCTTCAGAACCGGCTACCGGCTGAAGAACTGACTTGCGAAAGCAAGTCATTCCGGGGCGCGCCTTAGCGCGAACCTCAGATGCGCAATTGCGCATCGGGGAATCTCGCGCCGTCACTTCGAAGATTCCGGGTTCATGCTTCGCATGCCCCGGAATGACGCTCGCCCGTAGCCCGGATAGAGCGAAGCGCAATCCGGGACCTTATCGCCAAGCCTGCAGAACCCGGATTTCGCTTCGCTCCATCCGGGCTACAGGTTCTTCAACGATCAATAGCAGTGGAAATGGCCGTGGCGGTAATAGCCGCGGCAGCGGTGGCCACGGCGGTAACCGCGATCCGGGATGCCGAACACGCCCTTGACCGCGCCCATGGCGCCACCGACACCAGCGCCGACGGCGCCGCCAACCACGCCGCCCACCGGGCCGGCGACCCGATTGCCCTCATAGGCGCCCTCATGAGCGCCGCGGACGATGCCTTGGGCATGGCTTGCATGGGGGACTGCGACCAGCGTCAAAGCGAGGGCTGCGGCCGCAAGCAGGAGCCGCGCGGAGAGGCCGGCTGGGACGACGGCCGCGGTCTTCACCTTGGTGTTGTTCATCTGGATTCCTTGATGCGCGGCGCGAACGCGCCGCCGGGGGTTTGTGAAACGCCCGTGCGGCCAAATGGTTGCGTGTCGGAGACCGATTGGGCCGTCGTCGCGGCATGCTCGCGAAAAAGTCAGCCCGCCGTGACAGGCAGGCCCGGCTTCGGCCTTGTTTGCGCCGCGCGCGGGATTAACCATGGCGTTTGATCACGGCCTTGGCCCGCTACTGGAACCAAGTTCGGATTCCGTGCATATTGATTGCCGGGGACGGAGAGCCGCGGCTTCGCGAGCAGGCCTGGAGGCCAAAGGTAAAATGCGTTCGTTCCTCATTGCGTTCACTTCCGTGATGCTCTTCACCGCCGGCGCCGCACACGCCAAGGTCGATATCACCATCGACAAGGACAACCAGCAGATGACCGTCGCGGTCGACGGCGTCGCGCGCTATCACTGGCCGGTCTCGACCGGCATCCCGTCGCGCGAAACGCCGAACGGCAGCTTCCGCGCCTTCCGCATGGAAGAGGATCACTATTCCAAGGAATTCGACGACGCGCCGATGCCGCACTCGATCTTCTTCACCAAGATCGGGCACGCGATTCACGGCACCGACTCGGTGAACCGCCTCGGCTCGCCCGCCTCGCATGGCTGCGTGCGGCTGTCGCGCGACAACGCAACCACGCTCTACGCGCTGGTCCAGAAGGAAGGCGTGCTCAACACCACCGTGACGCTGACCGGCTCGTCGCAGGTCGCGCTGGCGCGCAATCCGCGTGGACGCAACGGCACCGCCGTCGCCCGCCGCGCGCCGCAGCAATATGACGAGCAGTACGGCACCGCCGCCGCCGGCGACCCGGTCGTGCTGACGCCGCAGCCGCGCGACTATCCGGCGCAGGCCCGCACCGATGACGGCTACATCTATCCGGCCGACGGCAGCTCGACCGATCGCCGCTATCCGGCACCGCCGTCGAGCCGCCGCGTCTACGACGCGCAGGCCTATGGCCAGCAGCAGCAGTATTACGGCAATCAGGGCTACGCGCCGGCGCCGCAGGGCTACTACCAGCCGCGCCCCGCCTATCAGCCGCGCGGCTTCTACGGCAACACCTATCAGGACTAGAGCGTTTTCGAGCGAAGCGGGCGCCGTTCGCATGAAGAAAACGCGTTAAAAGAAATCTGCCGCACGTTCCTGGTCCACTGACGGCGCCGCAGGCAGCGCGCCGTCAATTCACGCTCCCCTCACCCGCTTGTGACCGTCGCAAAACGCCCCCGTCATCGTGCGCCGGGGCCCGTCGTCGCGTCGTCATCTGATTGTAAAACTAGCCCGATATTCGGCGGCACAAGCGCCCGCCGGGTCCCTGGAGGCCGATTCACGCGGCATGCCCGATGAAACCAGGGCGAGAAGCGCGGGTCACGTAGGCAAGATCAGAGGTCGACATGAAACGGGGCATCATTGTCCTTTGCCTGTGCATCGTGGCGATGGCCGCTTATTTCACGACGGACAGATGGGCCATCCGTCACACGACGCTGTCGTTCCACGACGTTCTGCGTGACGACCGCAACGTCACGGTCGAGGTCGCGGTGCGCCGCGACCGGCAAATGCAGGCGATGGCCGAGATGATCGAGCTGCCGGTCGCGATCCCGAGCCACGGCAACACCGTCAAGAACACTGAGTACTCGTTCCTCACCAATTTGTTCGCGTCGCGCGGCTACCTCGTGGTCAGCATTCAGCATGATCTCGATACCGACGCGCCGATGGTCACCAAGGTCGGCGAGGAATATGTCGGGCGCGCATGCAGTACAATCGCGGCGTCTTCAACATCATGTATGCGATCGACGAGCTCAAGAAGCTCTATCCGAACGCAAACTATCGCCAGCTGACATTGATCGGCCATTCCAACGGCGGCGACATCTCGATGTTCTTCGCCAAGCAGCATCCCGACCTGGTGAAGAAGGTCGTCACGCTGGACAATCTGCGCGTTCCCTTCATCACCGACGGCAGAATCAAGATCCTCTCGTTCCGCTCCAGGGATCCGGTGTTCAAGGCCGATCCGGGCGTCGTGCCCGACGACGAGACCTGCGCGAGACTCGGCATCAAGGTGGTCAGAACCGAATTCCAGCACAACGATCTCAGCGACCGCGGCCCGGACAGCGCGAAGTCGTCGATCCAGGCCGGCGTGGAGCAATTCCTCGACGAGGATGCCGGCGAGAGCACACCGACGATGCCGCTGCTCGCCGCCTCGACACCCGCCTCCGCGGGTGCAGCGCCGCCAGAGAACAAATAGTCGCGTCGCGCTGAAGGCGAGCTCGCGCTCTCCGGTGCTGCCGGACAGCGCTTGGAGCCCGCTCCGTTCCGATTGAATCGGAGCGGAGCTCCAGATTGTTGCTTTGACTCTAAGCGCGCGCGTGGCGATAGCCGGTGGCAACGAGCCAGATTGCGGAAAGCAGGAAATAGAACGCGCCGAAGCCCGCATAGGGAGCGACGTCGAGAATGGTCGGCGCAACGGTGCCGATGGACTGGCTGATCATGTAGCCGCCGGCGAGTGCCGACTGCGCGCCGCTCAGGATCATCGCCCATTGCGCGCCATAATGACGCCAGCGCCTGACGCCCGTGTACAATTGCAGCACGCCCGCGAGGATCGCCCAAACCCCGAACACGGCCAGGACGGCATAGCTGCTATGGCTGAGCGCCACGATCACGGCGAGCGTCGTGATCGCGCTGACCGCGACATTCAGGGCTTGGGACGGGTTGGCCTTCAGGCCGCCGTTGACCCGGGCGTCAGCCAGATTGGCGATGCCGTCCCACGCCGGGTAGATCACGAGCAGAACCGCGGCGGGGCCGGCTTGGCCGCTGAACAGAACCGCGGCGGCGACCCAGGCGACCGAGAAGATGGCGCGCCCGAGATAATAGGATCGCAGCCAGGCGGATTGGGTCGAAAGGTGGCTTTGCATTGACAGGCTCCTTGTTTGTCTTCCTACTAGTAGGTAGATGCCAAATCCGAGTCAATCTGGCGCTCCGACGTCCTGTGAGGAGAGGAAAGCCTTGATTTGCCTCTGGAATTTACCTACTGGAAGGTAGGCATGACGTGAACGTGATGATTTCGACTTCTGAAAAAATTCTCGACGTCGCACAGCCCCTCATCGTCGCCGGGGGCTATAACGGGTTCAGCTATGCCGACATCTCGGATGCCATCGGCATCCGGAAGGCGAGCATCCACCATCACTTCCCGACCAAGGTCGAGCTGGTCTCGGTGCTGGTGGATCGCTACCGGCAGCAGACCGAGCTGGGCCTGAAGTCCCTTCAGGAACAGTTCGCAAGCCCGGCCGACCAGCTGCAGGCTTACGTGAACTTCTGGCGGGCGTGCATCGGCGATGCCTCGCTGCCGTTCTGCGTCTGCGCGATGCTTGCCAGCGAGATGCCGATATTGCCGGACGAGGTCGCATCGCGCGTCCGCGCCCATTTCCATCATCTTGCGGGATGGCTCACCTCGGTGCTGCAGGCCGGCGCGGAACAGCATCTGTTCCGGCTGGACCAGCGGCCGCACGAGGAGGCCCAGATGCTGATGGCATCGGTTCATGGGGCAATGCTCTCGGCGAGGGCTTTCGACGATCCCGGAATGTTTGCCGCGATCGTCAAGCCCCGGCTCGCCAGACTGCTGGTAGCCGATCGCTAGAGAATGATCGCGCGGAAGCCGCCGCGATTGGCTCGGCTTGCAGGTCCTATTGCTCGCCGTCGCGCAGGCGGCGGTACACCGCGCCCAGCACGTTCGAATAGTCGTCGGTCCAGACCCGCTGCTTCTCATCGGCTTCGGTCTCGGTCCAGACATCAGACGATGCGAGCTTGCCGACGTCCTCCTCCTCGCGCGCGGAGACCACGACCGAGGTCGAGAAGATGTACTCGTTGTCGCGGCCGGAATCCTCGCTGTAGACCCAGCTCTTCATGTCGTTGGCGTCTGCGATGCCGACCACGACGCTGGCAAGTTCGAGGTGACGGTTGGAGACGTGCATCACGACCGCGCCCTGCGGCGCCAGCTTCTCCTTGTAGATCGCCATCGCCTCCTCGGTCGCGAGATGGATCGGGATCGCGTCCGACGAATAGGCGTCGACGATGATCAGATCGTAGGCGCCGTCCGGCTCCTTGGCGAAGGTCAGCCGCGCGTCGCCGATGACGGGCCTGAGGTTCGGCTCGCAGTTCTGGATGTAGGTGAAGTATTTCGGGTCGCGCGCGGTATCGACCATCGACTGGTCGATCTCGAAGAAGCGCCAGTCCTCGCCGGGGGCCGACGCGCAGGTCAGCGTCCCCGAACCCAGCCCGATCACCGCCACCTTCAGCGGCGCGCCCTTGCGCTCGCGGATTGCAGTGATCGCCCGCCCGATGCCGCCGTCCTTGTGATAATAGCTGATCGGTTCTGGCGTTCCTGTGACCGCCGTGCCGTCATCGTTTTTGAACTTCTCGGCGCCATGGATCGTGGTGCCGTGCATCAGCACGTGGTACTGCCCGTTCGGCGTCACCACGATCTTGTGCACGCCGAAGAAGCTGCGCACGGTTTCGACGCGGCCGTCGTCGGATGGATAGGCGCGCAGCACCACCAGCGCGACCACGACGGTGGCGAAGATCTTCCAGCGATTGGCGTTCAGCGCGAGCGCGAGCAGCGCCGAGAGCACGCCGACCGCGCCGATCACCCAGACCCGGTGCACGTCGAACCAGTTGAAGATGTCGCCGGCCGAATAGCTCGGCGCGATCAGCGCCACCGCCAGCACCGCGAGGAACGGCCAGTACCAGGCGCTCCAGCGCAGCAACCGCTCCGCGCCGCCGGGCGGACGGCATAGCGCCGCGAGCGCCAGCAGGATCGGATATTCGGCGACCCACGAGAAAGTAAAAGGCGCAATAAGCCCCGCGAACAGGCCGCCGACCATGCCGCCGAACGACAGCGCGACGTAGAAGCCGGTGAGATATTTCGCCGCCGGGCGGGTGCGCGCGAGCTCGCCATGACAGGCCATCGCGATGATGAAGAAGCAGAGCTGATGGCCGCCGAGCGTGAGCAGCAGGTTCTGCTCGCCGCCGACCGCAAGCAGGATCACGACGCCGGCAATCGCAAGCGGCTGCGCCCGCAGCATCCATTTGTGCGGCAATAGCGGCCGCGACTGGAACACCAGCACCCAGGTCAAGAGATACAGCGACAGCGGCAGCACCCACAGCAAGGGCGCGGCGGCGACGTCGGTCGAGATATGCGCCGTCACCGCGATCAAGAGGCCGGACGGCACCGCGGCGAGGAAGATCCAGCGCGCCCGCAGCGGCCAGGACGGCGCCGGCGCATTGGCGTCATCGACCTGCATGTTGAGTGCGGCGGCATTGGCAGGCGACCGCAACAGCAGCACGCCGCAACTCGCGATCAGAATGATCAGCAGACCATAACCACCGGTCCAGATCAGGTTCTGGGTGCGCAGCGTGAACATCGGCTCGAGCAGCACCGGGTAGGACAAGAGCGCCAGGAAGCTGCCGATGTTCGAGGATGCGTACAGAAAATACGGATCGGGACCGTTGGGATGTCCGGTGCGCACGAACCAGGCCTGCAGCAACGGATTGTTGGCGGCGAGCGCGAAGAACGGCAGGCCGATCGAAACCGCGAACAGGCCGAGCAGCCAGACCGCATAGCCGGACGTCGGCGGCTCGCCCCAGCTGCTCCTGATCGCCAGCGGCAAGGTCACGAGCGCCACGACGAGCAGCACCAGATGCACCACGACCGGCGCAATACGGCCGTTCAGCTTCATCAAGAGATGCGCATAGGCGTAGCCGCCGAGCAGCAGCGACTGGAAGAACACCATCGCCACCGACCACACCGCCGGCGAGCCGCCGAGCCGCGGTAGCACCATCTTGGTGAACAGCGGCTGCACCGAGAACAGCAACAGGGCACTGACGAAGATCGCGGCGGTGTAGACAACCAGTACCAGCCGGTTGCGCGGGGCGGTCGGCTCAGACGTCATGAAAGCTCCGGCATGGACCCGGCGGGCGCCGGAGGCGGACGGTCCGGTGGCACCCCACCGGAGGATTTCAGTTGAGCATACGGCACTATCACGGACAAGAAACGGCGGTCACGCGGACTTGACGACGCGGCGCTGCGGCGCCACAGCACATGCTCTAATCACTGCTTCTTGAAGCGGACATGAACGAAACAGACGTCGTCATCATCGGTGCGGGGCACAACGGCCTCACCTGCGCGGCCTATCTTGCGATGGCCGGGCTGCGGGTGAAGGTCGTGGAACGCCGCAAGGTGGTCGGCGGCGCCGCGGTCACCGAAGAATTTTGCCCGGGCTTCCGCAACTCCGTCGCCGCCTACACGGTGAGCCTGCTCAATCCGCAGATCATGTCTGACCTGAAACTTGCCGATCACGGCCTCAGGATCGTCGAGCGGCGCGCGCAGAACTTCCTTCCCGCGCCCGACGGCAGCTACCTTTTGACCGGCGAAGGCCGAACCCGGGACTCGGTCGCAAAGCTCAGCCGCCGGGACGCGGTCGCAATCGACGCGTTCTCAGGGGAACTCGAAGCCATCGCCGACGTGCTGCGGCAATTCGTGCTGCGCGCGCCGCCGAACGTCGTCGAGGGCTTTGGTATCGCCGCGGTCAGCGAAGCCTTCAACGCGCTCGGCACCGCCAACATCCTGCGCCGGCTGTCGCTGGAACAGCAGCGCAATCTGCTCGACCTGTTCACGCGATCGGCCGGTGAGATGCTCGACGAGCGTTTCGAGAACGACCTCGTCAAGGCGCTGTTCGGCTTCGATGCCATCGTCGGCAATTATGCCAGCCCCTACGCGGCCGGCTCCGCCTATGTCATGCTGCATCATGCGTTCGGCGAGGTAAACGGCAAGAAAGGCGTCTGGGGCCACGCGATCGGCGGCATGGGTGCGATCACCCAGGCGATGGCGCGTGCCGCGCGCAGCCATGGCGTCGAGATCGAAACCGATGCGCCCGTCCGCGAGGTGATCGTCGAGAAGGCGCGCGCCGTCGGCGTCGTCCTCGACAATGACAAGACCCTGCGCGCCAAATACGTCGTCTCGAACGTCAATCCGAAGCTGCTGTACACGCGTCTGGTGCCGGAAGCCGCATTGGCGCCCGAGTTTCGCGCGCGTATCTCACGATGGCGGAACGGGTCCGGCACGTTCAGGATGAATGTGGCGCTCAGCGCCGTGCCCTCGTTCACCGCGCTCCCCGGCCCCGGCGATCACCTCACGGCGGGCATCATCATCGCCCCGAGCCTCGGCTACATGGATCGCGCCTGGCACGATGCGCGCGAATTCGGCTGGAGCCGCGCGCCGGTCGTCGAGGTGCTGATCCCCTCGACGCTCGACGACAGCCTGAGCCCGCCGGGCCAGCATGTCGCGAGCCTGTTCTGCCAGCATGTCGCACCGCAACTGCCCGACGGCAGATCGTGGGACGATCATCGCGACGAGGTCGCCGATCTGATGATCGCAACGGTCGACCAATATGCCCCCGGGTTCGCAGGCACCGTGATCGGCCGCCAGGTCCTGTCGCCGCTCGACCTCGAGCGGCAGTTCGGCCTGCTCGGCGGCGACATCTTTCACGGCGCGCTGACATTGAACCAATTGTTCTCGGCGCGGCCGATGCTCGGCCATGCCGACTATCGCGGACCTCTGAAGGGCCTCTACCATTGCGGTTCGGGCGCCCATCCCGGCGGCGGCGTCACCGGCGCCCCAGGCCACAATGCCGCGCGGGCGATCTTGGCCGACCATCGGGCGCTATTCACGTAGAGCGGACACCACGCGCCGCGCTCATCGCGGGACAAGCTGTGGACAGGCGCGTTGAGAGGCTGGGTGTCTGCGGTGGACAGAGGCGTCGTCTCAAGACGGGATAACCGGTGGACGTCGCTGTGGACCGGCTGTGCGACGGACGCTGACAATCCCTGGAGAACGCGGTTGATGTCTTGTCGACAAGCTGGGTGTGGCTCTGTGGACAACCGGTCAAAAAGAAAACACCGGGCGACATGTCGCCCGGTGCTTCCCTGAGAACGCCGTTCGAGAGATTACTTCAGCGAGCCGCTGATCGAGTTGAAGGTCCCGCTCAGTGCCGAGCCGACGCCATTCACCGCAGCGATGATGGCGATGGCGATACCGGTCGCGATCAGTCCGTATTCGATGGCGGTCGCGCCGGATTCATTCCGCAAAAACTTAACGATAAAAGCCTTCATTGCAGCCCTGCCCTTGGTTGTGATGCCTTGGAACGAAGGGTGTTCCCAGTTCCGCCACCGTACTAGTACGGCAACATCTAAGGTTGTCTGAACCGGGAACCTCTCAATTCTCGCGATATTCGATTGAATCCGGCTTGAAATTTTAACAAAAACCGCGCTACCGGCCTCCGATGACCCCGTCCACACACCGCGCCAGCGTCACCCTTCCAGATGAATCGACCGCAAAGCGCGTGGTAGACGCGCTTTCCGAGGTGTTTTTCGAGGATCAGGCGGCGTTTGCAGCCTTCGAGCGGCCGGATGGCCGCTGGGACGTCACCGTCCATTTTGCCGAGCCGCCGGATCAAGATTTACTGCGCGAGCTGGTCGGCCAGGTGGTGCGGCAGAATGTCGCATCTACTTTAGTTTTTGATACCGTGGAGGCCAAGGACTGGGTCAAGGCCAGCCTGGAAGATCTTGTCCCGGTCGCCGCCGGCCGCTTCATCGTCCACGGCCAGCATGACCGGCACCGGATACCCCCCAACAAGCTCGGGATCGAGATCGAGGCGGCGCTGGCCTTCGGCACCGGCCATCACGGCACCACGCGCGGCTGCCTGCTGCTGCTCGACCACGTGCTGAAGGCGTATCAACCCCGCCGCGTGCTGGATCTCGGCACCGGGACCGGCGTGCTGGCGATCGCCGCCGCCAAGGCGCTGCACGGCAAGGTGCTGGCGAGCGACATCGACCCGCCGTCGGTCAGAGTCGCCGAGGAGAATGCCCGGCTGAACGGCGCAGGCGATCTGGTGGACCTGATCCGCGCCACCGGCTTTGCGTCGCCGCGCTTTGCCGAGGACGGTCCATTCGACCTGGTGCTCGCCAACATCCTCGCCAATCCGCTGCGGCAACTGGCCGGCCCGATGGCGCGCCACCTGGCCTCGTCGGCGCAGGTCATTCTCTCGGGCCTGTTGACGCACCAGGCGCCGGCGGTCATCGCCGCCTACCGTGCCCGAGGGCTGGTGCCGCTGCGGCATCTGAAGATCGAGGGCTGGAGCAGCCTGCTGCTGCGTTTCGTGAAGTGACCGCGACCGGCAGACAGTGCGGCGACTGCACGCTCTGCTGCAAGGTGATGGCGATCGAGGAACTGGCCAAGCCCGCCAATACGTGGTGCCCGCATTGCGAGCCGGGGCGCGGCTGCCGGACCTATCCGGGCCGGCCGACGGAATGCCGCGCCTTCAGCTGCGTCTGGCTGGCGAACGAGCTGCTGGAGGAGCACTGGAAGCCTTCCAGGTCGAAGCTCGTCCTGACCACGTCCGAAGATGGTCTTGAGGTCAGATGCGACCCGGGCTTCCCCGACGCCTGGCGCAGGGAGCCGTTTCGCAACGAGCTCAGGGAATGGGCGATGTCCGGCGAGACGCTCGATATGACCGTCGTCGTGATCGCCGGCAGGCGCATGACGCTGCTGACGCCCGATCGTGAATTCGATCTCGGCATCGTCGGCCCCGATGAGCGGATCGTGCGCGAGCTCGAGGACGGCAAGGTCGTCAATGTGACCGTGGCGAAGGCGTCGGATCTGGAACGGTAGCCGCGATCCGTGGATTAGCTATTCGGGTGCCGGAGAATCGCTGCGGATGGTCTCGACCTTGTCCTGACCGGCCGCACGCTTGGCCCGCGCCTCGACCAGGCGGTCCAGCATCTGGACGATGACGCCGCGCTGCTTCTGTTCGACCGGCGCAATCGGGCCGCGGCGGACCGGCGGCGAGATCTTCTCAAACGTGAATGCAGGCATCGTGCATCTCCTCACCGTTGAGTTGAGACACTCCTGGACACTCCCCATACGCTTGACCGTTGACGTGCAGTGGACATCGTCCGGCCAATTCCACTATGCCATATTCAAGCATAAGTTATGCCAAAAATATGGTCATGCTTGACCGCGCTCGCGCGAAGGTCATGCTTCCATCTGAAGAGAGTACGACGGCGATGTTCGAAGCCCATTTCCAGACGTTCGAAGAGCCCGAAGGCGGCGTGGCGCTGACTGCACGCTTGAGCGCGCTGCGCGAGGAACTGGCGCGGCGCAAGCTGACCGGGTTCGTGATTCCGCGCGCCGACCAGCAGCAGAATGAATATGTCGCAGCCTCCGAGGAGCGGCTCGCCTGGCTGACCGGCTTCACCGGATCGGCCGGGCTCGCGATCGTGCTGAGCAAGGAAGCGGCCCTGTTCGTCGACGGCCGCTACACGCTGCAGGCCGGCAAGCAGGTCGACCGCAAGGCCTGGCAGGTCGAGCCGCTGGTCGAGCCGCCGCCGGAGCATTGGCTGACCCGGCATCTGGTGGCCGGCGACCGCCTGGGATTTGACCCCTGGCTGCACACTTCTTCGGCAGCCGAACGGCTGGCAACCGCCTGCGCCAAGGCCGGCGCGGAACTGGTCGCCGTCGACGGCAATCCGGTCGATGCGATCTGGCACGAGCGGCCGGCACCGCCGCTCGGCCCGGTCACGATCCACGGCGCGCAGTTTTCCGGGGAGATCGAAGCCGAGAAGCTCAAGCGCATCCGGCTCGAGATCAACAAGCTCGGCGTCGACGCGCTGGTGCTGTCCGACAGCCACGCGGTGGCCTGGACCTTCAACATCCGCGGCGCCGACGTCTCGCATACGCCACTGCCGCTGTCCTATGCGCTGGTGCCGAAGGAAGGCCGGCCGCTGGTGTTCATCGATCAGCGCAAGCTGTCCAACTCGACACGCGACCATCTCGAGCAATCGGCCGATGTCGAGCAGCCCGCGGCGCTGGCGGCAAAACTCACCGAGCTCGCCAAGCGCGGCGCCTCGATCGCGCTCGACAGCGCGACCGCAGCCGACGCCCTGAGCCGCCTGATCGCGGGTGCCGGCGGCAAGCCGGTGCGCGGCAGCGATCCGGTGAGCCTCTTGAAGGCGGTCAAGAACGTCACCGAGATCGAGGGCACGCGCACGGCGCATCAGCGCGACGCGGTGGCGCTGGTGCGTTTCCTCGCCTGGATCGACCGCGAGGCGCCCTCCGGCAGCCTCACCGAGATCGACACCGTCGAGGCGCTGGAGACGTTCCGCCGCCAGACCGGCGCGCTGAAGGACGTCTCGTTCCCGACCATCGCCGGCACCGGGCCGAACGGCGCCATCGTGCACTACCGCGTGACGCGCAAGAGCAACCGCCGCATCGAGCCCGGCGACCTCCTGCTGATCGATTCCGGCGCGCAATATGAGGACGGCACCACCGACGTCACCCGCACCATCGCGATCGGCAAGCCGACCGACGAGATGCGCGACCGCTTCACCCGCGTGCTGCGCGGCCATATCGCGATCGCCCGTGCGATCTTCCCCGACGGCACCACCGGCGCGCAGCTCGACACGCTGGCGCGGCAATATCTCTGGCAGGCCGGGATCGATTTCGAGCACGGCACCGGCCACGGCGTCGGCAGCTATCTCAGCGTCCATGAAGGGCCGGCGCGGATTTCCAAGCTCGGCACCACGCCGCTGAAGCGCGGCATGATCCTGTCCAACGAGCCCGGCTACTACAAGACCGACGCCTACGGCATCCGGATCGAGAACCTCGAGCTCGTGATCGGCACCGACATTGCCGGCGCCGAGAAGCCGGTCAACGCTTTCGAAACGCTGACGCTGGCGCCGATCGATCGCCGCCTGATCGAGGTCAGCATGCTGAGCCAAAGCGAACTGGCCTGGCTCAACGACTACCACGCCCGCGTCGCGCAGGTGGTGCGGCCGCATCTCGACGACAACGCAACGAAGCTGTGGCTCGACGAGGCGACAGCGGCGCTGAAGTAGCGGTGCACACAAGCATCCACACATTCGGTGTCATCCCCCGCGGGGGGCGGGTTTTCTTTCATCGAGGAATGCAACTATTGACAAGTTACGAAGCTCGATATCCCCTATGGTTGCATGCGCCGCCGTCGTCGACGTAGAACGTCGGACGGAGCGCCGAGGGAACACGGCATTTGTTGCCGCCGATAGAAATGGAACATGCCATGTCTTCGATGGACGTCGACTACAGCGCGGAGAAAGAACAACCGAGCCTGTCCATCTACACCGTCAACTGCAATCACAGTAAGCAGGTCTTGCTCGGCGGCATGGGGTCCAAATCCCGAGGGACGGCCTATGACGTGCTTGCCTGTCAAGAGCTGGGCGAGGGTTGTACGGCGCAAGGGTATGACTGCATCGCGCTTTACCAGGATACGGTCCATCACAATGCAGGTCTCAACGTAGGTCTGTTTCTTCGTAACGCCGACTCTCTTTGGCAAAAGGCGGACGCCAAGTCCTTCAAATTGCCCGAAACCATGACGGGCCGAGGGGTTGCCCAGATCGCGCTCAGCTCCAGGAAGAACGCTAAATTCGTGGTTTGGATCGCCACGCTTCACTGCAAGTCGGGCCAGTATTTCGGGAATAGCGCGCAGGCAGAACTCGGCGCTTTGCTGAAATATGTGCTCGATTGTGGAACCATGGCGGATGCGAAAATCATCATTGTTACCGGCGATATGAACTGGGGCAGTGTCAAGACTTGGGCTAACGACAATCAGACAAAGTACAAGACTTACCTATGCCAGTCTTATTTGGGTGACGATCAGATGAGCGGAAAATCCCTTATGCAGACCGTCGTTTTTTACGTACCGTCCAAAGTCGATGGGAGCCATGTCGAGATGTCGACCCTGGCCCGTACGACGGAAGGTCACGCCATTCTCCATACCAAAATAACATCTCTCAAATTGAGTTGAAGCCTGGTCGCGAAAAGGCGCCTCTGAAGGCGGGCTGAAACGCCGGCCTCACTGCCGGCGCTTCGCCTTCGACACATGCGTCACGCCGGCTCGATGCCGACCCAGCTGACGACGGCCGTCACGGGTGCCGCGTCCACCTTGAAAACCGCTCTGTACGGCGTGCCCTTGCGCACAACGGCAGTCGCAGAATTGCAAGGAATGAACTTGTTGTACCGCTCGCAGTATTGAACGTTCGTCCCCGTGATGGTGACGGGGTTCTTGAAGTCCTCGTTGTCGGCAACCGTGAGCGACAGTGTCCCCTCCGCACTGTCCGACCCTCCTCCCGCGTTCAGATATCCGAACAGGATTCCATTCGTATCCGCGACATTGATCTTGTTGACCTCGCGGCGCTCCAGCGGCAGCATCCTGTTGGACGCGCCGATCGGTATCCAGTAGGCCTCGACCTGCGGGTTGCCGTAGGTCGGCACGAAGTCGACGATAAAATCGCTTCCTTTGACGACCGGCATGCAAAAGCTCTCCGCCGCGATGCAAGTGTCGGAATGATCGTACCAGTGGATCGATGACGCGACGCATTGCGCGAGGTCCTGACCCAACGCCGATTGCCTTCCGCAGATGTTGCCGCGATTGCCATCCTGCGCGTGCTGGAGTCTCGCAACAACGAAGCCATCCTGCTGCCGATTCGGGTAACGTTTGTTGGGTTCGAGGCGCTCCCATTCGCCGAGCGCTAGCGGGAACGGCTGGAAATAGGCCGCCGCGACCGACCCGCCCCAGCGCGGCGTGAAGCTGAGGTTATAGTAGTCCTTCGCGCGCACCGGCATGAACAGGCTGCCGCCCCACATGTGCTCGTCTTTGTACCAGTGGCAGCCCGCGCTGGCCCGGCACGTCTTGGGATCGCTGGCGCTGTCCGTGAGGCCATAGACCTCGGAGCCATCATTTTCGACGTTGACCCGAACGTGGGCGCTGACAAAGCCATCGGTGGTTGCCCGATAGTTGACATTGGGCGAACGGGTGGTCGCACGCGGAAGCGGGTCCGGCTCCACACGCCAGAACTGCAGCGCGCGCGCCTTAAGGTCGTCAGGCAACAGATTGAGTGTGGAGGTGACGCCCGTATTGCCGATGACCGCCCATTTGTTCGGTTCGCCGACGGTTGCGCCCCATGAGGAGGGCGTGCTCACCAACCGGGTGTCTCCCCCATACCCTTCGAAGCTTGTGTTTTGCGCAATCTGCTCCGCGGCGGTCTTGCGGCTCTCCGAGGTCTGCTTGGTGAACGAAGCTCCACCGCTTGCCTGGCCGACCTTGAAGCTGACCGCGGCCGAGATCTGATCTTCGCTTTCGTCCTCGGTCGCCGAGGCGTCGGTCTCCTCGGAATAGGTGAGCGTCAGTTGGCCGCCGAGCAGCACCTCCGAGGGCACCACGTGGCCGAATTTCGCCATGACGCTTTCCAGTTCCTTGCCCGGATATTGTTGCTCGAGGGCAGCCGTCACGGCGTCGACGAATTTCGGCGAGACTGTCGTGCAGGCGTCAAGGAAAACGGTCGCGCGCGGAAATTGATAGAATCCGACCATATGGCGCCGCGTACGACTGAGGCTTTGCGCGTGCCTCTCCTTGTGACTGCGCTCGAACGAAGCCGAGCAGAACGCATAGCCTGCGCTTGCCGTCTCCTTGTCGAACCCGGCGCGGACATAGGTCGACGATTCCGACGTGTAGGTGACCGAGCTTGTCACGCGCGCGTGATCTTGTTCGTTGCGCATGAAGCTCGCGTTTGCGGCCGGAACCTTCCAGTACAGCACCGGCTCACGCGGACGCGCCGGCGCCGGCCCACGCATGTTGTATCCGTAGACGAGCTTTGAATTGAACGCGATGACCATCCATTCTTCGGGCTTGATATCCGTCGGCAATACTGCCGCGTCGCCCCGATCGACACTCAGCGCGGACGGGACCCTGAATTCGACGTCTGCGTGCTGGAGGACGGGCGCCGTCAGATCGAAGGTCGTTCCGGCTGGCAAATCGGGCGGCGGCATCGGCTCGACCGCCGACTTCTTCGGCTTGTTCCTCTGGGCAAGCAGGCGCTTCAGCTTGGCCGCCGTGCCCTTCTTCTTAATCAGGTCGTCGATCGCCTCGGCAGTGACGTCTTCAATCTCGGTATAGCCCTGATCGTAGAACGCCTGAGCGTCCTCGCCCGCCCCGTTGCTGATCAGCCATTTTCCGACCGCAGTCCCGTTCGCATCATCAGCCATCACGTTGTCCCGCGTTACCTGCGTGAGGGACGACCGTCGTTCCTCCGCGCAGCCGTGCTCATTTGAATTCCCATTTCATTCTATCCGACGTTGCATTTTCTTTGTCAATCGCCTGAAAGGCTACCGGTCTAAAAGAGGCTATGGTCGATTGCTCGGGGACATTGGCCGTAGCAATTTTACAGTGTAGTTCGATGACCGGTGTCTGGAATACTGGGTCCCCCGCTTTCGCGGAGGACGACAGCAGAATTCGCGGCTGACGACAGTGTGTTTATTGCGCGAGACGAAACATCGTCGCTAGCGTCTCCTGAAATCGCATGGGCGTATGCCGAAACACCCATATTCCGCGCGGACGGGCACGCTACAGTCTTTTTACAATGCTGGATCGGACCTGAATGCACGGCGTGATGGGCAAGCCGCCCGGAGCGGCCAAAGACAACATCGCGACATCGAAGGTCATGCTGCTGATGCTCGTCGTGATGACGGGCGTGGCGCCGATCTCGCTCTACATGCTGGTGCCGGCGCTGCCGGTGCTGGCGACCACCTTTGGCCGCGACATCTCTATCGCGCAGATGACCGTGTCGCTCTACATGGTCGGCATCGCGCTTTCACAGCTGATCATGGGGCCGCTGTCCGACAGGTTCGGCCGTCGGCCGGTGCTGCTCGCGGGCCTCGGCCTGATGGTCGTGGCCGGCGTCGGCTCGGTGTTCGCCGAGACCCTGCCGCAACTGATCGCGGCGCGCTTCTTCCAGGCGCTCGGCGGCGCCAGCGGCATGGTGATCAGCCGTGCCATCATCCGCGATCTCTATCCGCGCGAGCGGGTCGGCGCCATGATCAGCCTCGTCGTCGCCGCGCTGATGATCGCGCAAATGGTGAGCCCGTTGACCGGCGGCCTGCTGGAGACCACATTCGGCTGGCGTGCGATCCTCTATCTCATCACCGCGGCGTCGCTGATCACCACGATCTTCATCGCGCTGGCGTTGCCGGAAACCCGCCGCGACCGGGCCGACAGCTCCAGCTTTCGCGGCGACCTCGGCAAGCTGATGACGAGCCGCGCCTTCGTCGGCTATCTGCTGTGTCAGGTGCTGGCGTCGCAGATCATCTTCGCCTTCGCCGGCGGCGGCCCTTACATCGTGGTGACCCAGATGGGCCGGACCAGCGCCGAGTATGGCGCGTGGTTCGCGATGACGGGGTTCGGCTACTTCGTCGGCAATCTCCTGTGCGTGCGCTTCGCGCCGCGGCACTCGCTGGAGAAGCTGATCTGGTTCGGCCTCGCGCTGCAGGTCGGCGGCAGCCTGCTGAACCTGGTCTGGAGTTTTACCGGAGTAAACCAGGCCCCGCTCTGGCTGTTCGGCACCCAGATGATCGTGATGATCGCCAACGCCTTTGTGATGGCCAATTCCGCCGCCGGCGCGATCAGCATCCGGCCCGAAGCCGCCGGCACCGCCTCGGGCGCCATGGGGTTTCTGCAGCAGGGCATCGGCTCGCTGATCTCGCAATTCGGTGCCTATCTCGGCGGCCACTCCACCACGACGCTGCCGCTGACCGCGGCGATCTTCGCGATCTCGATCGCCTGCGCCTGCACCATGATCTTCGTCGTGCCGCGGCGGAAGGTGGTGGTGAGCGAGGAGCTGATCGCGCAGGCCGAGGAGGATGAGCAGGGGATGATGTGAGCAGTTCGTCATTCCGGGGCGATGCGCAGCATCGAACCCGGAATCTCGAGATTCCGGGTTCGTCTCTTCGAGGCGCCCCGGAATGACGGACATCCTACTCCCCGATCAGCTTCAGCCACTCGTCCTCGGTGAGCACCTGGACGCCGTGCTTCTGCGCTTCGGCAAGCTTCGAGCCGGCGCCCGGCCCCGCGACGACATAGTCGGTCTTCTTCGACACCGAGCCGGCCGCCTTGGCGCCCAACCGTTCGGCCGTCGCCTTGGCCTCGTCGCGCGTCATCTTCTCGAGCGATCCGGTGAACACCACGGTCTTGCCGGCCACCGCCGAATTGCTCTTCGGCTTCTCGGCGTCGATGATCTCGTCGAGCTCCCCGGTCAGCCGCTCGACGATGCCGCGATTGTGGCTCTCGCCGAAATAGTCCGCGATGCTCTTGATCACGGTGTCGCCGATCTGGTCGAGCGCATCCATCTCCGCCATCGCTTCCTCGTCGCCCTTGGCGACCTTGAGGCAGGCATCGTGGAACGCGTCCCACGAGCCATAGCCGCGCGCCAGCGCCAGCGCGGTGGTCTCGCCGACATGGCGCATGCCGAGCGCGTAGATGAAGCGCTCCAGGCCGATCCTGCGGCGGCTGTCGATCGCCGCGAACAGATTGCGCACCGAGGTCTCGCCGTAGCCTTCGATGCCCTCCAGCTTCAGCTTCGCGTTGCGCTTCTGCAGCGTGAAGATATCAGCCGGCTCCTTGACCCATCCCTCGTCGAAAAAATACTGCAACTGCTTCACGCCGAGACCGTCGATGTCGAAGGCGCGGCGCGACACGAACAGAATGAGGTGCTCGACCTTCTGGAACGGACAGGCGAACTCGCCGGTGCAGCGGGCGCGCGAGCCTTCCTCGCCGGCCGCGGTCTCCTCGCGCACCACATCGGTGTGCAGCGGGCACGGACATTTCTTCGGGAAGTGGAATTCCTTCGCGTTCTTCGGCCGCTTGTCGATCACGACGTCGACGACCTGCGGGATCACGTCGCCGGCGCGCTGGATCACCACGGTGTCGCCGATCCTGATGTCGCGTCCCTCGCGCAGCACCTCGCCCTTGTTGCCGATGCCCTTGATGTAGTCTTCATTGTGCAGCGTGACGTTCTGCACGATCACGCCGCCGACACCGACCGGCTCGAGCTTGCCGACCGGCGTGAATGAGCCGGTGCGTCCAACCTGGATCTCGATGTCGCGCAGCACCGTCATGGCGCGCTCGGCCGGGAGTTTGTGCGCGATCGCCCAGCGCGGCGTGCGCGACACGAAGCCGAGCCGCTCCTGCCAGTCGATGCGATCGACCTTGTAGACGACGCCGTCGATGTCGTAGTCGAGCTCGGCGCGCTGCTCCTCGATCTTGCGATGGAACGCGATCAGCTCCTCGACCGAGTGACACAATTTGGTCAGCGGATTGGTCTTGAAGCCGCACCGCTCGAACCAGTGGATCATGCCTGTCTGCGTATCTTCCGGCATCGCGCTCATCTCGCCCCAGGCATAGGCGAAGAAGCCGAGCGGCCGCGAGGCGGTGATGGTGGGATCCTTCTGCCGCAGCGAGCCGGCCGCCGAATTGCGCGGATTGGCGAAGATGGTGTCGCCGGCCGCCTTCTGCCGCTCGTTGAGCGCAAGGAACGCCTTCTTGGTCATGTAGACCTCGCCGCGCACCTCGCAGATGTCGGGCACGTTGCGGCCCTTCAGTTTCTGCGGCACGTCCTCGAGCGTGCGGATGTTGGCGGTGACGTCCTCACCCTCGGTGCCGTCGCCGCGGGTTGCCGCGGTGACGAGCTCGCCGCCCTCGTAGCGTAGCGACATTGAGAGCCCGTCGATCTTCGGCTCGGCCGAGAAATCGATCTTGTCATCCGGCAACTTGAGGAAGCGCGTGATGCGTCCGACGAAGTCGACCACGTCGGCTTCCGCGAACGCGTTGTCGAGCGACAGCATCGGCAGCGAATGGCGGACCTTCCTGAAGCGCCCCGACGGCGCAGCGCCGACCTTCTGCGACGGCGATTCCGCGGTGACGAATTCAGGGAAGCGCTTCTCGATCGCATTGTAGCGCTGCCGCAACCCGTCGTATTCGGCATCGGTGACGCTGGGCGCGTCGTCCTGATAGTAGCGCTTGTCGTGACCTTCGAGCTCGAGCGCAAGGCGCATCAACTCGACCTTGGCCTGGGCCTTGGTGAGCTTGTCGACGTCGGAGAGTTCTTTCTTTTTTGCTGCTTTAGCCATGCGACGGGCGCGCTATAGTTTTTCGTCATTCCGGGGCGGTCCGTCAGGACCGAACCCGGAATCTCGAGATTCCGGGTTCGATGCTTCGCATCGCCCCGGAATGACTGTGTGGGAAATGGGGCTCATGTCGTACTACGTGTACATTCTAGCAAGTCGACGAGACGGAGCAATCTATGTTGGGATCACCAACGATCTCGTGCGGCGGGTCTACGAACATCGAATGAAGGCCGTCCCAGGCTTCACGTCCAAATACAACATCACGCAGCTGGTTTGGTTCGAAATCTACGACGACCCGATCTCCGCGATATCACGCGAGAAGGAGTTCAAGAAGTGGAAGCGAGCCTGGAAGGCGCAATTGATCGAAGCGAGCAATCCGCAGTGGAATGACTTGTACGAGTCGATCTGTACCCGAGGTGGTCATTCCGGGGCATCGCGCAGCGATGAACCCGGAATCTCGAGATTCCGGGTTCGATGCTTCGCATCGCCCCGGAATGACGAGGGGGAGAGATTACGCTGTCGCCGCCCTGAGCAGCCGTTCCGCGGCCGCCCTCGCCTCCGCGGTGATCTCGGCGCCGGCCAGCATGCGCGCGATCTCTTCGCGGCGGTGGTCGGCGGCGAGCGCGTTGACGCGGGTGGCAACCCGCTTGCCCTTGTCGAGCGCGTCCTTGGAGATCAGAAGATGTTGGCTCGCCCGGGCGGCGACCTGCGGCGCGTGCGTCACTGCCATCACCTGCACCTTGCCGGCAAGGCGCGCCAGCCGCGAGCCGATCGCATCGGCCACCGCGCCGCCGACACCGGTGTCGATTTCGTCGAACACCAAAGTCGGCGCCGAGCCGCGATCGGCCAGCACGACCTTCAGCGCCAGCAGGAAGCGCGACAGCTCGCCGCCGGAGGCGACCTTCATCATCGGCCCCGGCTTGGTGCCCGGATTGGTCTGCACCCAGAACTCGACGCGGTCGATGCCTTGCGGCCCCGGCGCGGCCGCGCTGCTCTCGACCTGGGTCATGAACTTCGCGCGCTCGAGCTTGAGCGGCGCAAGCTCGGCGTTGACGGCCTTGTTGAGCTTCTCGGCGGCCTTGGTGCGCGCCGCCGACAGTTTGGCGGCAGCCGCCGCATAGCGCTTGTCGGCCTCACCGGCGGCCGCTTCCAGCTTCTTCAGCTGGTCGGCGCCGGCATCGATCAGCGCGACGTCGCCGGCATATTGCGCCGCCAGCGCGGCCAGCAGATCGACCGGCGTTGAATATTTACGCGAGGCGGCACGCAGCGCGAACAGCCGCTCCTCGATGCGCTCCAGCTCGGCCGGATCGAAATCGGTCGCCGCCAGCGCGGCGTTGAGATGCTGGTCGGCCTCTTCCAGCGCGTTGATCGCAATGTCGATCGCCTTGACCGCGGGCTCGATCAGCGCAGGCGCATTGGCGGCGCGCCGCTCCAGCCGCCGTACCGCAGCCGACAGCGACGCCACCGGCGAATGCGAGCCGCCGATCGCCTCCTGCGCCTCGCGCAGATCGGTTGCGATCTTCTCGCCCTGCATCATGGTAGTGCGGCGACCCGCGAGCTCGGTCTCCTCGCCTTCCTTCGGCGCCAGCGTCTTCAGCTCCTGCGAGGCATGGCGCAGATAGTCCGCCTCGCGCGCGGCGCGCTCCATGCCGGCGCGATGCTCGTCGAGATCAGCATTGGCGGTCCGCCTGATGTCCCACAGCGCTTCCAGCGCCGCGACGTCCTTCTCGTGGCCGGCGAAGGCATCGAGCAGCTGGCGATGGGTGGAGGCGTCGACCAGCGCGCGCTCGTCATGTTGGCCGTGGATCTCGACCAGCGCGGCGCCGACCGCCTTCAGGGTCTGCACGCTGATCGCCTGATCGTTGATGAAGGCGCGGGTGCGGCCGTCGGCGAGCTGCACGCGGCGCAGGATCATCTCACCGGTGTCGTCGAGGCCGTTCTCGGCCAGGATCCCGGCCGCCGGATGCCCCTTCGGGACATCGAACATGGCGGTGACCTGCCCCTGTTCGGCGCCGTGGCGCACCAGTCCGGCATCGCCGCGGCCGCCGAGCGCCAGCGCAAAGGCATCGAGCAGGATGGATTTGCCTGCGCCGGTTTCGCCGGTCAGCACCGCGAGGCCACGGGAAAATTCGATATCGAGCCGTTCGATCAGGACGATGTCACGGATCGACAGACGCGCCAGCATGCGAGGACAATTCCTAGCCGAGACCTATCTTCTTGAAGGTCCTGCTGATCCAGGAACCCTGATTCTCGCTCGGCTCGAGACCGCCGGACTTTACTAGATTATATGCGTCCTTGTACCAGCGGCTGTCTGGAAAATTGTGGCCCAGCACCGCGGCCGCGGTCTGCGCCTCGCCGGCGATGCCGATCGCCATGTAGGCCTCGGTGAGGCGGTAGAGCGCCTCCTCGACGTGGCGCGTGGTCTGGTATTGCGTGACCACGGTCTTGAAGCGGTTGATCGCGGCGGTGAAGTCGCGCTTGCCCATGTAATAGCGCCCGACCGCCATTTCCTTGCCGGCGAGCTGGTCGCGCGCAGCCTGGATCTTGGACTTGGCCTGGGTGGCGTATTCCGAGGTCGGATATTTGCGGACCACCTCTTCGAGCGCCGCGATCGCCTTCTCGGTGCGGCTCTGGTCGCGCGAGATGTCCGGGATCTGGTCGAAATGCGATGCCGCGATCAGGTACTGGGCGTAGGACGCATCCGGGCTGCCGGGATGCAGCGTGACGTAGCGGGTGGCCGAGCCGATGCAGCTGTCGTAATCGCCCGCCTGGTAGAACGAATAGGCCGACATCAAGAGCGACTTGCGCGCCCAGTCGGAATAGGGATGCTGACGGTCGACTTCCTCGAACTTCTTCGAGGCGGCCTTCAGGTCCTTCTTCTCGTTCATCATGTACAAGCCCTCATTGTAGAGCTTGTCCGCGGGCTCATCGACGAACGTGTCGTCCTTGGCCATGAACTTGTCCCACAGCGCGCCGGTGCCGCAGCCGCTGAGCGGCATGGCCAGCACAATCAGGCCCGCCGCAAAACGCAGCGTGCGCGCGGCCTTGGTCAGGCCGGAGACGTCAGAAGAATTGCGTGATTCGAGCGCCATACGCATTGCCGACATGAATTGTAAAACCTGACGCCTTTGATGCGGTTAACGGCAACCCCACTCCACCCATGAACCGCGGTCATGGATGCAATATTTCCAGTGCCATTGGCTCCGTCACTCGCAACCGCAGGCCTGCTTAGCCGAAAAATGACCGTGGACCAACCGAATACGGAGCCATTCCGCCGGGAATAAGGCGACCCGACGAAGCTCACAGCCTACTGTGGTTATTACGGAAATTGGACCCGACCGGCCAGGCGATCAGGACTTGGGCGATCAGGACACGTCCGGGCCGTAGGCCGGGGCGACGAGGCCGCCCACGGTGCCTGCACCGGCTTCGACATGGCCACGGAGCGGCCGCCGAGCGGTGTCCGATTCGACCACCCGCCAGGCGCTGCGGTCGGCGAGCAGCGCCTTCAGCACCGCGTTGTTGAGCTTGTGGCCGCCCCGTACCGAACGGTAGCTGCCGAGCAACGGCAGGCCGGCCAGCGCCAGGTCGCCGATCACGTCGAGCACCTTGTGGCGGGCGCATTCGTCGGCATAGCGCAGGCCCTCGGCGTTGAGGAGACGGGCCTCGTCGAACACCACGGTGTTGTCGAAGGACGCGCCGAGCGCGAAGCCTGCGCCCCACAGCCGCGCCACGTCGCTCATGCAGCCGAACGTGCGGGCCCGTGCGACCTCGCGGCGGAAACCTTCCGGCGACAGATCGAAGGTGAAGGTCTGGCGGCCAATCACCTGGTTGGTGAAATCGATCTCGACTTCAGTGCGGAACCCACCGGCGAACGGACGCAGCTCGCCAACCGATTCGCCGATCTTGACTTGCACCGGCTTCAAAACCTGGATGAAGCGGCGGACGCCGGGCTGGGTCACAATGCCGGCCTGATCGATGGCCGCGACGAACGCCGCAGCGCTGCCGTCCATGATCGGAACTTCGGCGCCATCGACTTCGATGGTGGCGTTGTCGACGCCCATGCCGCGCAGCGCCGCGAGCACGTGCTCGGCGGTGGAAACCAGCGGCCCTTCGCGGTCACCCAGCACCGTCGCGAACTCGGTCGCGATCACCGCATCGGCGGTGGCCACGACTTCGCGGTCGGAACCGTCGAGACCGGTGCGGACAAAAATAAAACCCGCATCAACAGGTGCAGGTCCCAAGGTGAGACTGACAGGAAGACCGGAATGAACGCCTACGCCAGTCACGGTGGCTTGCGACCGAAGCGTGGTTTGACGGCTGAACTTCATTCGATAATGCCCACTACCCGACTTCACTCAATTCAAGTGGCCAAATTTCCCCAAGGCCGACTCGCTTGAGCTCCCCAAGTCACGGCAGACCATAGTCACAGCCCTAAACCGCGCCAACTCACGCTTCTTTACCGATTGTTACCCCATCTCCGCCGCATTCACGCCCAAGGTTAACCAAATTGCGGCAGCGAAAACGGCCCTCGGCGACGCGCCATCTGACCACCGAAAGAATAATTAATCATTTAAAATCAGTTGCTTGTTTATCCGGCGCAATCGCTTACCCGCGCCAAGGAAAAGGCCCCGGCGGTTCCCCGCCGAGGCCTTCTTCGTCGCCAAGCTTGTAACAAACTTCAGTTCGCCTGCCGGCGCAGGAAGGCCGGGATATCAAGATGGTCGTCGCCCTGTGGCGCCGGGGCAACAGGTGCCTGGCGGCCATGAGCGTCCAGACCCTGCGGCGCAGGGCGCTTTGCATATTCGGATACCGGCGATTCGTTCGCCGAGATCTGCTGGGCGACGCTGCGGGCCGGCTTGCGCTCGGGCAGCGGCGGCATCGTCGGCATGGCCGGACCGGAGGCGCGGGCCGCGATCGGCGGCTCGGTCTCCTCGTCGCGGCGGCCGAGGCCGACATTGGCCAGCCGCTGCAGCAGCGACAGCCGGGTCTTCTGCGGGTGCTCCACCTCGCCGTCACCGCTGGCCTGCCGGATTTCGGCCTGCGCCGGCATCGGCAGATCCTCGAACTTCGGCATCCGCGGAGCACGGACCGGCGACCGTTCCGCCGCCTGCGGGATGAAGGTCTCGGGCGGCATCGGCTCATGCTGTTCGGCCCGGGCGGCCTCGTGGTCCGGGAACAGCGAGGGCTTCTGGGCAATCGGCCGCACGGTGACGTCACCGTAAGAGGCCGGCTGCATCGGCGCCTGTGCCGGCGCGCTGTCGGGAGCAACCGCGGCGGCTATCGCCGCGAGCGCGGCGCGCTCGACGGCCGGACGTCCCTGGGGCACGGCGGGCGGAGCCGCGATCGGCGCGACCGTCACGCCGGTCGACGGTTCCAGCTTCTGGGCACGCTCGGCCATGCGCTGATTGTCGGCACGCAGGCGGGCGGTCAGATCGGCCAGCCGGCTCTCCGGCGAACCACCCGACTGCTGCGCGGCGGGAGCCTGGGCGCGGGAGGCAATGGCCGCCTGCTCGATACCGGTCGCGACCACCGAGACGCGAATGACGCCATCGAGCGATTCGTCGAAGGTGGCGCCGACGATGATGTTGGCGTCGGCGTCGACCTCTTCGCGAATGCGGGTGGCGGCTTCGTCGACCTCGAACAGGGTCAGGTCCTTGCCGCCCGTGATCGAGATCAGGAGGCCGCGGGCGCCCTTCATCGAGCTGTCGTCGATCAGCGGGTTGGCGATCGCGGCTTCCGCGGCGGTCAACGCGCGCTTCTCGCCGGTGGCTTCGCCGGTGCCCATCATCGCCTTGCCCATTTCACGCATCACGGCGCGGACGTCGGCGAAGTCGAGGTTGATCAGGCCTTCCTTGACCATCAGGTCGGTGATGCAGGCGACGCCCGAGTACAGCACCTGGTCGGCCATCGCGAAGGCGTCGGCGAAGGTGGTCTTCTCGTTGGCGACCCGGAACAGGTTCTGGTTCGGGATGATCAGCAGCGTGTCGACCACCTTGTGCAGCTCGGCGATGCCGTGCTCGGCGGTGCGCATGCGGCGCTGACCCTCGAAGTGGAACGGCTTGGTCACCACGCCGACGGTGAGGATTCCCATCTCGCGAGCGGCCTTGGCGATCACGGGTGCAGCACCGGTGCCGGTGCCGCCGCCCATGCCGGCGGTGACGAACACCATGTTGGCGCCGGTGAGGTGATCGCGCAGCTCGTCCATGACCTCCTGCGCGGCCGCAGCGCCGACGTCGGGCTGCGAACCGGCGCCGAGGCCCTGGGTGACCTGGGTGCCCATCTGCACGATGCGCTGCGCCTTCGACATGGTCAGCGCCTGCGCGTCGGTGTTGGCGACGACGAAGTCGACGCCCTGCAACCCGGCGGTGATCATGTTGTTGACGGCATTACCACCCGCGCCGCCGACGCCGAAGACGGTGATCCGCGGTTTCAGCTCGCTGATGTCAGGGGGTGTCAGATTGAGTGCCATGGTTGCCTCTCTCGATTATGCGCGCGTTGGTTCGTCCCGGCCGCTGGCCGCCGGAGCTGGTGAAAATGCTGTGAGCCGGGGTGCGGTCATCAGAAGCCCTCGCGAAGCCATCGTCCGACCTTTCCGAAGTAACCGTCTGTCCCTGTCCTGAGCTGCCGCGTGCGCCGCGGTTCGACATGTTCAAGATGTGCGTATTGCGGATAGACCAGGAGGCCCGTGGGCACCGAGAACGAGGCGCCCTTCGCCTCGTTCGGCAGCCGGCCGAAGCCGAGCGGACGGCCGATGCGGACCTGACGATTCAGGATGCGGGTGGCAAGCTCGACGGTGCCGGTGAGCTGCGAGGCGCCGCCGCTCAACACCACGCGCGCCCTCGGCTCTGCCGCAAAGGGGGAATCCGCGAGCCGGTCACGGACCATTTCGAAAATCTCCTCGGCGCGATGCCGGACAATGTTCGCAATCGTGGCGCGGGACACGATTTGCGGTGTCTCCCGATCATCGCCTGCGGTGGGAACGGACATCAGCTCGCGCGAGTCCGAACCGCCGGTCAGCACCGTGCCGTATAAGGTCTTGATTCGCTCGGCATCCGCAATGCACGCGCCGATGCCGCGCGCAAGATCCATCGTGATGTGTTGCCCGCCGAGCGCAAATCCGGATGCGTGCACGAGACGTCCGCCGGAGTATGTCGCGATCGTGGTCGATCCCGCGCCCATCTCGACGACGGCAGCGCCGAGATCGGCCTCGTCATCGGTCAGCACCGAGAGACCCGCGACATAGGGGCTCGACGCCATGGCTTCGACGTTGAGATGGCAGCGCTCGACCACCAGCATCAGGTTCTTGGCGACCGTCGCGTCCGACGTCACCACATTCATGTCGACGCCGAACTGGCGCGCCACCATGCCTCTGGGATCGCGGATGCCCTTGACGCCGTCGAGTGCGTAGCCGACCGGCAGCGCGTGCAGCACGGTGCGGCCCGCGCCGGCGGCGTGGCGCATGCCGGCCGACGTGACGCGGCTGATATCGTCCGAGGTCACCGAGCCGCCGCGGATATCGGCCGCGGCTTCGACCAGCTGGCCATGCTGCCGGCCGCCGGAGACCGACAGCAGAACGGATTCGACACGGACCTTGGCCATGCGTTCGGCCAGCGCCACCGCGTGGCGCACCGCCTTCTCGCATTCGGCGAGATCGACGACGGAGCCGGCCTTGACGCCGCGCGACTGGATCTGGCTATAGCCGATCAATTCGACCGCATGGGTGCGTCCGCGCAGCGCCTCGTTCGGCGGCGACGGCCTGAGCCGCGCGATCATGCAGGCGATCTTGCTGGAGCCGACATCGAGCGAAGCCACCATCGCGGTGCGCTTCTGCATCGGGCGGGTCTTCGGGGTCAAATTGCGATCGAGGCCGGTCATGCGGAGTCACCGGCCTTCTTCTTGGACTTCTTGTCCTTGAACAGTTCGTCGCGCGCCTTGCCGGCGTCCTCGGACAATTGCACGATCAACCGATCGGGCAGGCGCATGTCGACGGCGACAATGTCGCGCGAGAACAGCTTCTCATCCTTGTCGAGCCTGGAGAGCGCAGCGAGCGCGTTGCCGATGTCGTTCTCCGGCAGGCGGACGTCGAGACCGTCCTTGAGGCGCAGGTTCCAGCGCCGCTCGCCGACGAAGATCGCGGCCTTGGTCACCGAGCGCACCTGCGGGTAACGGTCGAGCAGCGCCAGGAAGTCGTGGGCTCTGACGTCGGCGCCCTTGCCGACAACGAGCGGCAGATTGAGGAAGCGGCGCGAGACGTAGGGCTCGAGCACCGCGCCGTCGGAGGCGATCACCGACAGGCGGCCGTTCTGCTGCCACAGCGCGAAGGCAGTGCGCTCGACGATGTCGATCTGCAGCCGGCCGGGATAGAGCTTGAGGATCGTGGCATCCGCGATCCAGGGATTGGCCTTCAGCTTGGCGCGCACGGTGTCGGCGTCGAGGAACAGCAGCGAGGAGCGGCCATTGACGCCACCGATCGCGAGCACCTCGTCCTGGCTCAGCTGCTTGCGGCCGTTGATGCCGACGGTGGTGATGCGGAAGCCGGCGGTGTTGGCGAGCGCGTTGCGGGCGTCGCTGAGCGCGGTGGTGAATTCCTCGACATGGCCGCCTTTGACGATGCCAAGGCCCAGGCTGCCGAACAGGATCGCGAGCGTCGCGACCAGCCCGATGCGGCGCGGCAGATAGCGTTCGACCATCAGGATGTAGCGGTTCGGCGGCTCGCGATCGATGATGACTTGCGGCCGCTTGGCGGGGCGCCGGCGACGACGTGCGAGATGGGCGCCGACATACTCGCACAGCAGCACCGCCGCTCCAATAGCGGCTGCTCTCAGGTCAGCTTGAGGCCCCAGCGATCGCAGCGATCGGGTGAGGCGTCCTGCACCATCCATTGCACGAGCTCGTCACATGTTGTGCCCGCAAACCCCGCGGGTCCCGGCACAAATCACGTCTCGGCTAGACCGGTGGGATTAGAGTGGCCCCCTGTTCCCTCGTTGCGATCCTCGAAGCGGTAATCCGCGACAGCTCACGCCCCGGCAGCCAAGCGCTACATGCGCCGCCAGCGTTAACCTTCGGGCTTCCTGGTAAACAAACGGTAAACGACTTCGGCCTGGAGCGTGTTTTGATCAACGCTCTGAGTACTTTGCCGCGAACTCGTTAGCATTTTAGCAACAGCCGCCGGGTTCCGTCCGGCTGACCTGGCGGGTTCCCGCCCGGCCGGGCATTAACTTCGGACGCGGCGGCGGGCCAGCTCGATCTGGTCGGTAAGGAAGTCGGCAAAGGCGATGCCCTGTGCTTTCAAGGCCTTAGGGTACAGTGATGCCGCGGTGAGCCCCGGCAGGGTGTTGGTCTCGAGGTAGACCGGGCCATTGGCCGAGACGATGAAATCGCTGCGCGAGTAGCCGGTGCATGACAACGCGCGGTGCGCCCGCAGCGCATGGTCCCTGATCGCGGCGCTGACCTCGGGCGCGAAACGGCCGGGACAGATCTCCTGGGTCGACTTCAGCAGGTATTTGGCCGTGTAGTCGAAGGTTCCCTCCCCCGGCACGATCTCGATCGGCGGCAGCGCGAACACGGAGCCGTCGGACTGCTCGAGCACGCCGCAGGTCGCCTCCACGCCCGACACGAACGGCTCGATCAGATACTCTTCATGCTTTGCGGCATTGCGGACCGCGACGAGGTCCTGCTGCGCGTTGACGAAGATCAGCCCGTAGCTCGATCCGTCCTTGGCGGGTTTTGCAATCAGCCTGCCGTGTTTCGCGAAGGCGTCATCGATCTGTTCGACATTGATGCCCTGCGGCGCGTTGAGGCCTGCGATCGCGGCGAAGCGCTTTGCCGACGGCTTGTCGAACGCCAGATGCGACGACGCCGAGCCGGAGCCGGTGAACGCGACGCCGCGCAGCTCGCACATCGCCTGCAACTCGCCATTCTCGGCGCGGCCGCCGTGCAGGCCGAACACCAGCACCCGCTGCTCGGCGCTCGCCTTGTCGAGCGCCTGGTCGAGCGCGATGCCGCGACCGTCGGGTTTGAAGTCGACCTCGAACGGCCGCGTATGGCCGAGCAGTTTTTCCGACGTCACCGCATGCACGGTGTCGTCGACATCCCAGAACCAGAGGTCCGCGTCGGGCAGCGCGCGGTGCAGCGCCTGCGTGCTCGCCACCGAGACCAGCCGCTCCTTGTTGGTGCCGCCGAACAGAATGGTCACCTGCATCTTCTTTGCCTGTCTTCGCTACTTCCGTCATTCCGGGATGGTCCGAAGGACCAGACCCGGAATCTCGAGATTCCGGGTTCGATGCTGCGCATCGCCCCGGAATGACGACTACGATGAATTTCCGATCCGCTTGATTTCCCAGTGTAGCTCAATTCCGCTGCTCTGCTTGACCCGTTCGCGCACCGTCTCGCCGAGCGTCTCGATGTCGTGCCCGGTGGCGTTGCCGGTGTTGATCAGGAAATTGCAGTGCATCTCCGACACCTGCGCGCCGCCGACCTTGAGGCCGCGGCAGCCGGCGGCATCGATCAGCTTCCAGGCGCTGTTGCCGGGCGGATTCTTGAAGGTCGAGCCGCCGGTCTTCTCGCGGATCGGCTGCGCGGTCTCGCGATGGGTCTGCACCTCGTTCATGCGGGCGCGGATCACCTCAGTATCGGTGATCCTGCCGCGGAAGCGCGCCGAGGTGAACACGATGGACGGATCGACGCCGCTGTTGCGATAGACGAACTTCATGTCGGCATTACCGAACGTATGCTTCGTTCCGTCGCGGCCGATGCCGGTGGCCTCGATCAGCACGTCCTTGGTCTCGCCGCCATTGGCGCCGGCATTCATGCGCAGCGCGCCGCCGACCGTGCCGGGAATGCCGAAGAAGAATTCCATGCCGCCGATGTCAGCCGCCGCAGCCGTCTCGGCGACGCGCTTGTCGAGCGCCGCAGCGCCGGCGGTGACGACATCGCCGGCCGCGCTGGTCTCTCCGAAGGCGCGCGGCGCGAGCCGGATCACGACGCCGGGCATGCCGCCATCGCGCACGATCAGATTGGAGCCGACGCCGACGACATAGACCGGCAGCTCCGGCGGCAGGCGCGTCAGGAAATAGGCGAGGTCATCTTCATCTGCCGGCGTGAACAACACCTGCGCCGGCCCGCCGACGCGAAACCAGGTCAGCTCCGCCAGCGACTGGTTCGCCAGCAGCCGCCCGCGCAGCTCCGGCATCGCGGCTTTCAGGTCGGGCGTGATGTCGGGGAAGGTCATGGGTAACCTCTCCATCCGTCATGGCCGGGCTTGTCCCGGCCATCCACGTCTTGCAGTATCTCCACATGGCAGGGGGATACGTTTATTTTCTGACCAACCGTCCGAACGGCGTGCTCTACGTCGGGGTAACGAGCGATCTCGTCCGCCGGATATTCGAGCACCGTTCCGGCTTCGTCGATGGCTTCACCAAGCGATACGGACTGAAGCGACTCGTCTACTTTGAGCACTTTGACGACATCCGTACAGCCATCCAGCGCGAACACACCATCAAGCATTGGCCGCGCGCTTGGAAGATCCGCAAGATCATCGCAGCGAACCCGAACTGGGACGACCTGTACGACACGATAGTGCAGTGAAGACGTGGATGGCCGGGACAAGCCCGGCCATGACGAGGATGGATACGAGGCCATCATCACCCCAACGCCTTCAATTCGCCGGGCAGCGCGTAGGCCCATTGCGTGATGTTGCCGGCGCCGAGGCAAACGACGAGGTCGCCGGGCTTGGCAAGACCGTGCACGATCTTCGCGAGCTCGCCCGCGTTCGGCAGCGGGACAACGTTGCGATGGCCGTGGGCGCGCAGGCCGGCCGCGAAATGGTCGCGGTCGATGCCGGCGATCGGCGCCTCGCCGGCCGGATAGACCTCGGCGACCACGACCGCATCGGCATCGTTGAAGCAGGTGCAGAATTCCTCGAACAGCGATTGCAGGCGGGTGAAGCGATGCGGCTGCACCACGGCGACGATCTTGCCGTTGACGGATTCCCGCGCCGCCTTCAAGACAGCCGCGATCTCGACCGGGTGATGACCGTAATCGTCGATCACGGTGATGCCGTTGGTCTCGCCAGTTTTGGTGAAGCGCCGCTTGACGCCGCCGAAGCCGGACATGGCCTGGCGGATGACGTCGTCGGAAACGCCGAGCTCGTGCGCGACCGCGATCGCCGCCGTCGCATTCGATGCGTTGTGGCGCCCCGGCATCGGCAGCATGATATCGGCGATCTCATGGACCGCGCCGGACTTGCGATCGCGGATCGCGACCGAGAATTTCGAGCCGCCGCCCATCGGCGTCAGATCCTTGAGCTGCGCATCGGCCTGCGGATTCTGGCCGTAAGTGATGATGCGGCGGTCTTCGATCTTGCCGACGAGAGTTTGCACCACGGGGTGATCGGTGCACATCACGGCAAAGCCGTAGAACGGGACATTTTCGACGAAATTGCGGAACGCGTCCTGGATCGCCTCGAAGGTCTTGAAGTGATCGAGATGCTCGGGGTCGATATTGGTGACGATGACGACATCGGACGGCAGCTTCAGGAAGGTGCCGTCGCTCTCGTCCGCTTCGACCACCATCCAGTCGCCGGCCCCGAGCCGCGCGTTGGAGCCATAGGCATTGATGATGCCGCCATTGATCACGGTCGGATCGAGCCCGCCGGCATCGAGCAGGGTCGCCACCATCGTCGTCGTGGTGGTCTTGCCATGGGTGCCGGCGATCGCGACGCAGCTCTTCAGCCGCATCAGTTCCGCCAGCATCTCGGCGCGCCGCACCACCGGAATGCGCCGTGCGCGCGCCGCCATCAGTTCGGGATTGTCGCGCTTGATCGCAGTCGAGACCACGACGACATCGGCGCCGTCGACATTCTCGGCGGTGTGGCCGACCGAGACCTTGGCGCCCTTCTTGCGCAAGCGGTCGAGGTTGTAGTTGTCCGAAGCATCGGAACCCTGCACGGTGTAGCCGAGATTGATCAGCACCTCGGCGATGCCGCTCATGCCGATGCCGCCGATCCCGACGAAGTGAATGGGTCCGATCTCGCGCGGCAGTCTCATTTTGCTAACACCTTCATCGTGTCCGGACTCACCCCGGCACTTCTTCGACTTATGAAAGACTGATATGGCCGGGACAAGCCCGGCCATGGCGTCCCACGGCCGAAATTCCTCGAAAGCGGCCTAAATTCCGGCCACTTTCGCAACCAGATCGGCAAGCCGCTCGGCGGCATCGAGCCGGCCGACGCCGCGCGCCGACGCCGCCATCGCGGTCAGTTTCGCAGGCTCGGCGGCGAAGGCCGAAATTTCAGCGGCCAGCCGCTCCGGCGTGAAGTCGCTCTGCGCGATGCGCAGCGCGCCGCTCGCCTGCGACAGCACGCCGGCATTGGCAAACTGGTCCTGATCGATCGCGCCCGGCAGCGGCACCAGGATCGAGGGCCGGCCGATCGCGGCGAGCTCGGCGACCGTGCCGGCGCCGGAACGCGAGATCACGAGCTGGCTCGAGGCGAGGCGCGCCGGCAGGTCGGCGAAGAACGGCGCGAGCTCGGCGTTGATCTTGAGCCGATCATAGACCTCGCGCACCCGATTCATGTCCTCTTCGCGCACCTGCTGGGTGATGATCAGGCGGCTCCACAGCGCGGGCGCGAGCTGCTCGATCGCCGGCGGCACGATATCGCTCATCACCCGCGCGCCCTGGCTGCCGCCGACGACAAGCAAGCGCAGCGGCGCGTTCGGCTCGGGTGCCGTGTATTTCACCGCAGCCGCGGCGAGGATCGCCGGCCGCATCGGCGTGCCGACGGTGGTCGCCTTGCCCGCGAGCGCGGGATCGCGATCGAGCACGCCGGGCAGCGAGGTCGCGATCGCATTGACGCGGCCGGAGAGGAAACGGTTGGCGCGGCCCAGCACCGCATTGGCGTCGTGGATGATGCCGGGGACGCCGAGCAGCCGCGCCGCCATCAGCGGCGGCAAGGTCGGGTAGCCGCCGAAGCCGACCACGGCCGCGGGCTTCAGCCGGCGCACCAGATTGGCGGCAACCAGCGTGCCGTAGCCGAGCATCAGCACGGTCCGCGCCAGCGAGATCGGGTTGCGGCTGCGCACGGTCGCGCTGGGCACTAGGTCGATGCTCTCCCGGCCGAACAGGCCGGAATAGCGCAGCGCGCGGCCGTCGGTGGCGAGCCGGACCCGCAGGCCACGCCTGATCAATTCCACGGCGAGCGCTTCGGCCGGGAACAGATGGCCGCCGGTGCCACCGGCCGCCAGCAGAATCAGGGGCGCGTTGTCCATGGCCGCCTTCTACATCGTCATTGCGAGCGAAGCGAAGCAATCCATAGCCCCGCAGAACGGAGGGATGGATTGCTTCGTCGCTTCGCTCCTCGCAATGACAACAAGGGTTCACCTACGCGTAGGCGCGCTGAGCGCTGGCGCCTTCCATCGATTCGATCTCGGTGCGCGGCCGCTGCCGCGTCAGCGCCAGCATCATGCCGACGCCATAGGCGAGCGACACGAACGAGGAGCCGCCATAGGAGATGAACGGCAGCGTCATGCCCTTGGCCGGGATCAATTGCAGATTGACCGCCATGTTGATGGTCGCCTGCACGCCGAACAGGATCGCCAGCCCCGAGGCTGCGAAGCGCGAGAACATGTCCTCGGTGGCATAGGCGCGGGTCAGCGTACGGATCACGATGAAACCGAATAGCGCGACCAGCATCAAGCAGAGGATGATGCCGAACTCTTCGGCCGCGACCGCGAACACGAAGTCGGTGTGGCTGTCCGGCAAGCTGCGCTTGGCGATGCCCTCGCCCGGCCCCAGGCCGAACCAGCCGCCATTCCAGAACGCCTCCATCGCGGTGTCGACCTGGAAGGTGTCGCCGGAGGCGGGATTTATGAAGCGCTTGATGCGGCCGGCGACGTGCGGCACCAGGAGATAGGCGCCGAACAGGCCCGCGCCCGCCGCGCCGGCGAGCCCGAACACCCAGATCATCCGCATGCCCGCGATGAAGAACAGCGCCCCCCAGACGGTGAGGATCAGCATGGTCTGACCGAAGTCGGGCTCCATCACCAGCAGCGTGACCAGCGTCAGCAACAGCACCAGCGCCATCGAGGTCGCCGGCATCTCCGGCCGCTTGGTCGATTCCGCAAACAGCCAGGCCGCGACGATGACGAAGGAGGGTTTTGCGGCTTCGGAGGCCTGGATGTTGACGCCGAGCAGCGTGATCCAGCGCCGCGAGCCCTTGACCTCGGGTCCGATCAGCAGCGTCAGCACGATCAGCGCGATCGAGACCGCGAACACGATCAGCGCGGTGCGCCGGATCTGCCGCGGCGTCATGAACGAGACGCCGATCAGCACCATCAGCGACGGCACCAGGAACATGACGTGGCGGTTGAAGAAGTGGAACGGATCGAGCCCGATCCGGGTCGCCACCGGCGGACTCGCGGCCAGCGACAGGATGACGCCGGCCAGCATCAACGCGGCGATCGCGACAAGCAGCAGCTTGTCGACGGTCCACCACCAGTCCGAGAACGGGGTGCGTTGGTCACGGGCGAGCATGGGCGTTCCCAGATGGCAGAGATAACGTCCATTCGTGGCGCAGGATGGTTTCCAAGGGGTTAACGGGATAGGTAACTTTTGAGGGAGGTGGTTGGGCCCATCCCGACGTCGTCCTGGCGAAAGCCAGGACCCATAACCACCGCGCTTGATAATGGACGCTACCGCGGCCCCAGCGTCGCGCAACGATTGAGATTTGGGGTAATGGGTCCTGGCTTTCGCCAGGACGACGATGAGGATAGTTCTCGCGCGATACGACGTACCGTCACTGCGCACTTCATCTCGGTGTCATCGCCCGGCACCGAATGGCGGATTACGCTGCGCCAATCCGCCCTACGTGACGTCACACCACCGGCTTGACGCCGGGCAGGGCCTGGACGATGTCGCGGAAGGCGGTGCCGCGGATTTCGAAATTGCGGTACTGGTCGAACGAGGCGCAGGCCGGCGACAGCAGCACGACGGCCTCCGCGAGCCCGGACGCCTCGGCATCGCGCGCGGCGCTGGCGATCGCGACGTCGAGCGTGCCGGACATGTCGTGCGGGACGCGCTCGCCAAGCGTGCCGGAGAATTCGGCCGCCGCCTCGCCGATCAGATAGGCCTTGCGGATGCGCGGGAAATATTCGGTCAGGCTGGTGATGCCGCCGGCCTTCGGCTTGCCGCCGGCGATCCAATAGATGTCGGCGAACGACGACAGCGCATGCGCGGCCGCATCCGCGTTGGTACCCTTGGAGTCGTTGACGAACAGCACGTTGCCGCGGCGGCCGACCTGCTCCATGCGATGCGCGAGACCCGGGAAGCTGCGCAGGCCGTTCTGCAAAACGTCGGTTGCGATCCCCATCGCCAGCGCGCAGGCCGAGGCGCAGGCGGCGTTCTGCGCATTGTGCAGGCCGCGCAGCGAGCCGATGCCCCCCAGCCGCGCGATCTCGCTGCGCGCCGCGCCAGATGCGCGCACGATGGTCTCGTGCTCGACATAGAGGCCGTCGGGCAGCGGGTTCTTCACCGAGATGCGTACCACGCGCTTGCCGGCGCGATCGAGCCGGTCGGCGATGTTGCGGCACCAGATGTCGTCGACGCCTGTTATCGCGGTGCCGCCGGCCTGCACGCCGGCGACCAGCCGCTCCTTGACCGCGGCGTAATGCTCGAGCGTGCCGTGGCGATCGATGTGATCCTCGCTGATGTTGATCAGGATGCCGACCGACGGATCGAGCGACGGTGCGAGGTCGATCTGGTAGGACGACATCTCGATCACATGGACACGGCCCATCCGCGGCGGCTCCAGCGACAGGATCGCGGTGCCGATATTGCCGCCCATCTGGGTGTCGTAGCCGGCGACATCAATCAGATGGGCGATCAGCGCGGTGGTGGTCGATTTGCCGTTGGTGCCGGTGATGGCGACGAACGGCGCGTTCGGCGCGTGACGGCGGCGCTCGCGGCAGAACAGTTCGACGTCGCCGATCACCTCGCAGCCAGCCTCGCGCGCCTTCAGCACGCTCCAGTGCGGCGCCGGATGGGTCAGCGGCGCGCCCGGGGTCAGGATCAATGCGGCGAAATTCGCCCACGACACGGTGCGCAGATCGGCGGTGGTGAAGCCGGCCTGCGCCGCCTTGACGACGTTGTCGGCATTGTCGTCGGCGGCGATCACCTCGGCGCCGCCGGCCTTCAGCGCGTGGCAGCTCGCGAGCCCGGAGCCGCCGAGCCCGAACACCGCGACCGTCTTGCCGGAGAAGGAGGTGACCGGGATCATGGCGCAACCTCCGTCATTCCGGGGCTCGCGCAGCGAGAACCCGGAATCTCGAGATTCCGGGTTCGTGCTTCGCACGCCCCGGAATGACAGTGGGAGGGCTTCTTCATCATCAGCGCAGCTTCAGCGTCGAGAGGCCGGCGAGCGCCAGCATCACCGAGATGATCCAGAACCGGATCACGATCTGCGGTTCGGTCCAGCCCTTCTGCTCGAAATGATGGTGCAGCGGCGCCATCCGGAACACGCGCTTGCCGGTGAGCTTGAACGAGGTGACCTGGACGATGACCGAGACCGCCTCCAGAACGAACAAGCCGCCGATCACGGCGAGCACGATCTCGTGCTTCACCGCAACCGCCGTCGCGCCAAGCATGCCGCCGAGCGCCAGCGAGCCGGTGTCGCCCATGAAGATCGAGGCCGGCGGCGCGTTGAACCAGAGGAAGCCGAGGCCTGCGCCAAGCACCGCGCCGCACAGCACCGCCAGTTCGCCGGTGCCGGCGACGTAATTGATCTGCAGATAATCCGAGAACACCGCGTTGCCGGTCAGATACGAGATCATGCCGAAGCTGGCGGCGGCGATCATGACCGGCACGATGGCAAGACCGTCGAGGCCGTCGGTCAGGTTCACCGCATTGCCGGCGCCGACCATCACGAAGGCGCCGAAGATCACGAAGAACCAGCCGAAATTGATCACGAGGTCCTTGAAGAACGGAATCACGAGCGACGTCGAGGACACGTCGCGCCCGAGCCGGACCAGCGCGTAGGTGGCGGCGAGCCCGATCGCCGCCTCGATCAGGAGCCGCAGCTTGCCGGCGAAGCCGCTGTGCGACTGCTTTGTGACCTTCAAATAATCGTCATAGAAGCCGACGAAGCCGAAGCCGAGCGTCACCGCCAGCACGATCCAGACGTAGGGATTGAGCGGATTGGCCCATAGCAGCGTCGACACCACGAGCCCGGACAGGATCATCAGACCGCCCATGGTGGGCGTGCCCTTCTTGGAGATCAGATGCGACTGCGGACCATCGGTCCGGATCGGCTGGCCCTTGCCCTGCCGCAACCGCAGATGATCGATGATCCAGGGCCCGAACAGGAACACGAACAGCGCGCCGGTCACCATCGCCCCGCCGGTGCGGAACGTGATGTAGCGGAACACGTTCAGCGCGCTGCGGAATGCCCCAAACCCCGGAACGGTGTTGGACAGTTCGATCAACCAGTAGAACATTCGAGGAGTCCTATACCGCTTCTTCGTGCGCGGCCTTGTCGGGGAAGCGTTTTTCCAGCGCGCTGACAATGAGCTTCATCTTCGATCCCAGCGAGCCCTTCACCATGATCACGTCACCGGCACGGACCGCGGCGACCGCCTGCGCTTCGAGCGCCGCCGAGCTCTCGGCATAGCCTCCCCGCTTGCCGGTGGAAAGGGCATCCCACAGATTCCGCATCAGCGGACCACAACAATATACGAGGTCGATGCGGTTGGCGGTCACGGCCTCGTTGAGGCCGCGGTGCAATTCGGGCCCGGTCGGCCCGAGTTCGAGCATGTCGCCGAGCACGGCGATGCGCCGGCCATGCGGCCCGGTCTGGGCCTGGCCGAGTACGTTGAGCGCGGCTCCCATCGAGGCCGGGTTGGCGTTGTAGCTCTCGTCGATCAGCATCGCCTCGCCATGGCCGACCTCGAGGGTGCGGCGGAAGCCGCGGCCGGTCGGCGCCTCGAGCTGCGACAGCGACAACGCCGCGCGCGCGATATCGGCGCCGAGCAGCGAAGCACCGGCGAGCACCGCGAGCGAGTTCATCGCCATGTGCCGGCCGGGCATGCCGATCTTGTAGGTGATGTCGTGATCCAGAATATCCGCATGCACCGCCGAGCAAGTCGCGTGCAGCGACAGGTCGAGCAGCCGCGCCTCGGCGCGCTTGTCGGTGCCGAACGAGACGATGCGCGAGATGCCGGCCTGCTTGGCCTGCTTCTGCAGCCGCGCGAATTGTCCGTTGTCGCGGTTGAGCACGACGGCGCCATCGGGCTCGAGCCCTGCGAAGATCTCCGCCTTGGCGTCGGCGATCGCCTCGATGCCGGCGAAGAATTCCAGATGCACCGGCTCGATCGTGGTGATGATTGCGACGTGCGGGCGCACCATCTTCACCAGCGGCGTGATCTCGCCGGCATGGTTCATGCCGATCTCGAACACCGCAAAGCGCGTGCTGGCCGGGCAGCGCGCCAGCGACAGCGGCACGCCCCAGTGATTGTTGAACGACGCCACCGACGCATGGGTCTCGCCCTGCGCCGACAGCACGCGGCGCAGCGCCTCTTTCGTCGAGGTCTTGCCGACCGAGCCGGTCACCGCGATGATCCGCGCGTTGAGCCGCGCGCGCGAGGCATGGGCGAGCTCGACGAGAGCGGCGAGCACGTCGTCGACCACCAGCAGCGGCGCATCAGTGGGAAACTTTGCCCGTTGCGCGGTCTCGACCACCGCGAGCCCGGCGCCGGCCTTCAGCGCCGCCTCGACAAAGGCATGGCCGTCATGGACGTCGCCCTTGATCGCGAAATACGCCTCGCCCTTTGCGATGCTGCGGCTGTCGATCGAGAGACCGCTGACGCCGTCCGGCAGCGTGCCTTGCGTGGCGGCGCGCATCGCCGTCGCCATCGCATCCGAGGTCCACAACATCGTGCTCATGCGCCCTCCGCAGCCCTGTCTCTTATACACATCTCCGAGCCCACGAGACTTAGGATATCATCGCGTATGCCGTCTTCTGCTTGACAAGGGGGGGGGGGGGGGGGGGGGGGGGGGGGGGGGGGGG
>NZ_JAQOSR010000045.1:0-53398 GCF_046718885.1 Bradyrhizobium sp. UFLA01-814
TGACCAGCTTGCTCGGCGCACGCCCGTCCGGGCCGAGCGGCAGCGGGTCTTTCGGCGGCTTCGGCGGCTTCACCGCCGCCGGGATCAGGCTCGCATCGATCAATGTGCCCCGGCGCAGCACCAGCCCGCGCGCGTCGATCTGGCGCAGGATCTCGCCGAACAGCCTCTCCTCCAGATCGGCCTGCTGCAAAGCTTCGCGGAAGCGCCAGATCGTCGTGTGGTCGGGCGTCTCGTCACCGAGCACAAAGCCGCAGAATTCGCGGAACGAGGCCCGATCATCGAGCGCCTCCTCCAGCTCCGGATCAGACAACCCATACCATTGCTGCAACAGCAACGCCTTGAACATCACCAGCCGTGGATAGGGCGGCGCTCCACGCTCCGGTTCAGCAAGGCTGCGCAGCACGCACTCCACAGCCGCCCAATCGACCAGCTCGCAAATCCGCCTCAGCACCGAACTCCCTTTCCCCCGCCGCGACACCAGCGCATCTGCGAAGCTCGCTTGACCAACCTGCCGATACGCCATCCCCGCCTCCCCCTTCAGATCGGTCTTAGAGAATCGCAGATTCCCCTTTGCGCAAAGCCCTCGCAAGCGGGAGAGGGGGCCGAGTCCCGTCGCCGATACGATCGGACTTCACTCAATTGACTCCGGCTCCGACTGTCATCTCGCTTGCTGCCGCGGCACTGCGGCGCGGGCCGAACGTCTTCGACCATGCCAGCAATTCGCGGAAAGCCGGCGTCAGGCCCCAGGCCGAATCCGTCAGCTCGTATTCGACCTGCAGCGGCTTCTCGGCGAGCACCTTGCGCGCCACCAGGCCGTCGCGCTCGAGCTCGCGCAGCTGCGCGGTCAGCATATGCTGGGTGATCGGCGCGAGCGCGCGGCGCAGCGCGCCGAACCGCACGCCGCCATTCATCAGCGTGAACAGGATCTCGAGCTTCCATTTTCCCCCGAGCGCGTGGATCGCGTGCTTGAATTCGATCAGCACATTGGGGTCGGTCGGACAGCTCTCGCATTCACCGCCGTCACACATATCGCTGGTATTGTTTTCCATACCGGTCTCGAATTTCATCCTACTTGTCCAAGGTCAGATAGGTGACCAGATGCGGCCTGTGCAGGGCGGGCAGTGCAATGTTGGGCCCATCCGCCGAACATGAAGAGGGCAGGGACATGAGCACGGTATTGGTCACAGGCGGATCGGGTTTCATCGGCGTGCATACGATTCTGCAGCTGCTTGCCGACGGGCATGCGGTGCGAACGACGGTGCGCAATCCGGGGCGCAGCAACGACGTGATCGCGATGCTGCGCGAGGGCGGTGCGCCGGCGCCCGACCAGGTCGGCTTCGTCACGGCCGACCTGCTGCGCGACGACGGTTGGCGCGAGGCGGCCACCGGGTGCGACTACGTGCTGCATGTCGCATCGCCGCTCGGCGCCTATGTGCCAGAGGACGAGAATGAGCTGATCGTCCCGGCGCGGGAAGGCACGCTGCGGGTGTTGCGCGCGGCGCGCGACGCCGGCGTCAAGCGCGTCGTCGTGACGTCGTCGTTCGCGGCGATCGGTTACGGCCATCCGCCGCAAGCGGCGCCGTTCAACGAGACGGTGTGGTCCAATCTCGATGGTCCCGGCGTGCAGGCCTATCCGAAATCCAAGACGCTGGCCGAGCGCGCCGCCTGGGATTTCGTCGCGCGCGAAGGCAATGGCCTCGAGCTTGCCGTGGTCAACCCCACCGCGGTGTTCGGCCCGGCGCTCGGTGCCGACTTCTCCGAGTCGATCGGCATCATCAAGGCGCTGCTCGACGGCGCGATGCCGGCGGTGCCGCGGATCCATTTCGGCCTCGTCGACGTGCGCGATGTCGCCGACCTGCATCTGCGCGCCATGATGTCGCCCAAGGCGAGCGGTGAGCGCTTCCTGGCGGTCGCCGGCGAGACCATGTCGATCCTCGGGGTCGCCCGGGTGCTGCGCGCAAGACTCGGCAGCAAGGCGCGGCGCGTGCCACGGTTCCAGGCGCCGGACTGGATGATGCGGCTCGCCGCACGGCGCAACCCGATGGCCCGCGCCGCGCTGCCGCTGCTCGGCAAGGTGCGCCGCGCGACCAGCGCCAAGGCGCAAAACCTGCTCGGCTGGCGCCCGCGCGGCAATGAGGAGATGATCGTCGCGACCGCCGAGAGCCTGATCCGGCTCGGCCTCGTCAAGGCCTGACGGCAGCTCCCGTCCAGCGTGCTTGCCAGACGGGTCGGCGAGTGCTGAATTGCTGCGAGCAGACGGAGGCGCCACCGCGCCGCCGAGAACACCAGGGAGGCTGCGCAGATGGATCGGGTCCTCGCGGCCGCAAAGGCGATCGCCAGCGCGCGTCGCAGCCGGGCGCCGCTCAAGGCGCTTCCGAAGGACGTCGCGCCGCGCGACGAGGCCGAAGGCTACCAGGTGCAGTACGCGCTGCACGATCTGATGCAGCCACACGTGGGCAGCCTCGTCGGCTACAAGATCGGCTGCACCAGCGCGGTGATGCAGGAATATATCAACATCCCGCACCCCTGTGGCGGTGGCGTGTTCGAGAAGGTCGTGCATGACAGCGGCGTGCGGCTGCCGGCGGCCGAGTTCGTCCATGTCGGCGTCGAGTGCGAGATCGCGGTGCGGCTCGCCCGCGATCTCGCTCCGAGCGAAGCGCCGTTCACCGCCGAATGGGTCGCGGAAGCGATCGATGCCTACTATCCCGCGATCGAGATCGTCGACGACCGCTATGTCAAATGGGAGACGCTTGGCGCGCCGACGCTGATTGCCGACGACTTCTTCGCCGCCGGTTGCGTGCTCGGGGAGGAGGTGCCGCGCATCACCGTGCCCGATCTGCGCGCGGTCGCGGGACGCGCGATCGTCAACGGTAAGGAAGAAGGCCGCGGCACCGGCGCCGACGTGCTCGGGCATCCCCACAACGCGCTCGCCTGGCTCGCCAATCATCTCGCCACTGAAGGCCGTGGCCTGCATGCCGGCCAGATCGTGCTGACCGGCAGCCTGGTCAAGACGGTGTGGCTGAATGCGGGCGACACGGTCGTGATGGAGCTCGACGGTCTCGGCAAGGTGGAAGCGGCCTTTACGTGAGGCAACGTTGTGCGAGCCTGCCTCCGCATAAAAGATGTCGTCCCTGCCTAGTGCGCAATTGCGCACGGGAGCAGGGACCCATACCCCGCGGCGGCCGTCGTGAACCGCGCTCGTCGTTCCGGCGCCATGCAACAATTAGCATTCGTGGTTATGGGTCCCTGCTTTCGCAGGGACGACATCGAATGTGCAGCGCGACCTTGACTTGACTTGAATTCACCTGACTTTCAAGTCGTCGGGCGTTTGGTGTCCGTGACGAGCTCGACCTTGCCGTCGGTCAGCCGATAGACCGCGCCGACCACCCGGAGCTTGCCCTGATCGACCGCGGCGCTGAGGATCGGCGTCGCCGATTTCAGCTTCGCGACGTTGTCGATGACGTTCTGCCTGATGGCGTTAGCGAGCCGGTCGCCTCCCTTGCCCTCGGTCGCCTTCACTGCCGGCGCGATCGCATTGACCAGCGAGGGCAGATGGCCGGGCAGGGTGGCGTTGTCCTTCAGCGACTTGATGGCGGCGTCGACCGCCCCGCAGCTGTCGTGGCCGAGCACCATGAACAGCGGCACGTTGAGCACGGCCGATGCATATTCCAGGCTCGCGATCATCTCGTCGCTGGCGAAATTGCCGGCGATGCGGCAGACGAACAGATCGCCGCGGCCGGTGTCGAACGCGTATTCCGGTGCGATGCGGGAGTCCGCGCAACTCAGGATGCCGGCGAACGGATTCTGTCCGCCGGCCAGCGCCTCGCGCTCGTGCTTGAAATCATGCCGCCGCGAGACGCCTTCGACATAGCGGAGATTGCCCTTCACCAGCCGGTCCAGCGCCGCGTCCGGCGCCAGCACGTTCTGTGGCTTCGGCGGCGATTTGGTTTCCTTGGCGGAAACCGGCGATGCAAGGGCGAGGCTGGCGGCGGTGCAGGCCGCGGCAGCGAGGAAGCGGCGCCGGGAGGTCTGGGTGGGAGCTGTGATTTCGCAAAGCTGGCACATCAAAAATCTCCGTAAAATTATCCAAGAATAGCAATCGCGTCCGTGCAAAGGTTGTAGATCATGCGCAGTGCCACCGCAACGACACGGTTTCATGCACGGTCCCTGCTCCCATGTGCAATTGCGCACTAGGCAGGGATAACGGTGAGGACGAGTCGCAATTCAAGATGTCAAACAGCGCAGTGTGATGACCCGCTAAAGCGAAAGCGGGTGATCCAGTATTGCAGAGACGGCTGTGCTTGAGCCGAGAGGCCCGCGGCGTACTGGATCGCCCGGGTCCCGTCTTCGCCAAGGCTTCGACGAGGCCATGCATCTCTGGCGCGCCGAAGCTTTAGGGAGGCGGCGAGCCGGGCGATAACGGTGCGGACACACACGATCGTCGTCCTGGCGAAAGCCAGGACCCATAACCACCGCACTTGATCATGAACGGGATCGTAGCCCCAGCGTCGCGCAACAATTGAGATTTGGGGTAATGGGTCCTGGCTTTCGCCAGGACGACATGGAATGTGTTGCGCGCGTTGTAAGTCAAACTTCCACATTCTCGCGAGATGATTTGCCCGAGCTTTGCTCTTCGTTCCGCCCTGAGTTGCCCGACGGGCCGGTCGGCGCCACCGGATAACCTGCGGGTTATGAAAGGCCCGGGCGGTCCTGTTGTGCGATCGAGCCGGAAGACCCAGCTAGCGTGGCGTGGCCGAACCGCCGAAGTTTGCGGTTGACTGATCCATAGCTGGACGGTTATACGTTAATCCATAACCAATGGGTTATTGATCGCAAATGCCAGACGCTCACGACATCCTGTTTCGAACCCTTGCAGACCCGACCCGCCGGGCCATCTTCGAGCGCCTGTGCCGCGAGGGCGAGCAGACCGTCGGCGCCCTGACGGCCCGCGCCAGGATTTCGCAGCCGGCGGTGTCGAAGCATCTCGGTGTGCTGAAGCAAGCCGGGCTGGTGCGCGACCGCCATGAAGGCAGGCAGACCCATTACAGCGCGCAACTCGGCGCGTTGGCGCCGCTGATCGACTGGACCAGCCAGATGGCGGGCTTCTGGCAGAACCGGTTCGACCACCTCGAAGATCTCCTCAAAAGGATGGACCAATGAACAAGACCACCGCTGAAACGCGCTCCGCGATCGTCGAGCGTGAATTTCCTCATCCGCCGGAAAAGCTCTGGCGCGCGCTGACCCAACCGCATCTGATGGAGGAGTGGCTGATGAAAAACGATTTCAAGCCCGAGGTCGGGCACAGCTTCAACCTGCGCGGCGAGTGGGGCGGCGTGCTGGACTGCAAGGTGCTCACCGTGGAGCCGCACAAGACGCTGTCCTACACTTGGAATTTCGCGCATGCGGATGCCGCCTACAATCTCGAGAGCGTCGTGGTCTTCACGCTGACGCCGACGGCCACCGGCACCCATCTGCGCGTCGAGCAGTCCGGCTTCCAGCCGCATCAGAAGCAGGCCTATGGCGGCGCCCATGCCGGATGGAAGCAGTTCCTCGAGAATCTCGATCAGCTGATGGCGCGGGAAGGTTGACGGTCTCTCTCTCTCTCTCTCTCTCTCTCTCTCTCTCGTCATTGCGAGCGAAGCGAAGCAATCCATCGCCGCATATGCGGAAACATGGATTGCTTCGTCGCTGCCGCTCCTCGCAATGACGCTGGATCATTCACCCACCAACAGGAGGTCACATTGAACTGGAACAACTGGATCCGGCAATCGCACCGCTGGCTCTCGATCGCCTTCACGGTTGCCGTCATCATCAACATCGTCGCCATGATCCTGCAGCACCAGGCGGTCTGGATCGGCCTGCTGGCGCTGTTCCCGCTGATCTTCATGCTGCTCAGCGGCCTCTATCTGTTCGCGTTGCCCTATCTGTCGCCGCGGCATCAGCATGGGGGATCGACGTCCGCATCCCAAGTGTGATTGCATGACGTGACGACTTGACGTGACGATTTGGGGCGGATGAGGCGCGAGAGACAGCAATGACGGCATCGGAACGTATCGACCGGATGATCGAGGACCTCACCGACTGGCGCGGCAAGACGCTCGCCAGCCTGCGCAAGAGCATTCTCGCCGCCGATCCTGAGATCATCGAGGAGTGGAAGTGGATGGGCAGCCCGGTGTGGTCGCGCGACGGCATCATCGCGGTCGGCAACGCCCACAAGGGCAAGGTCAAGCTGACCTTCATGTATGGTGCGCAGCTGCCGGACCCCGACAAGCTGTTCAACACCGGCTTCGAGGGCAATGCGCGGCGCGCGATTGATCTGTTCGAGGGCGACAAGGTCGACGCCCCTGCGCTGAAGACGCTCATTCGTGCCGCGATCGAGCTTAACCAGGCTAAATCCAAAAAATCCGCGAAGAAGCCGGCGAAGAAGGCCGCGGGTACCCGCGCGACCGCGAAGAAGAAGGCGTGAGCTGCGCCGCCATGGTGCTCGCGATCCACCCGAGATGATCAAGACCAGGCTCGCCACATCGCCGGATGCGGACTCCATCTCCGCGCTGCTGACGGCCAACGCCGGCGACCGCGGCGGCATGCTGCTCGGGCAATGGCCGCGCGAGGTGATCGAGACGCGCATTGCAAACGGGCAGCCGATCGTCGTCGCGACCGATGATGAGGGCAGATTGCTCGGCGCGCTCCTGACGTCGGAGAAGGGATACGGCGAGGCGCCGCCGGTGCAGGCCATGCTGAAGGCCTGGCCAGGCAGTCCCGATGCATATGTCTACGGCCCGGTGTGCGTCTCGCGGGACGCGCGCGGCCTTGGCGTCCTGGAAGCGTTGTACGCGAAGCTTCAGGCGACGTTCCCCGGCCGCGAGGCAATCCTCTTCATCAGGGAAGACAACCCGCGCTCGCTCAGGGCGCATCTGCGGCTCGGCATGCGCGAGGTCGCGCGATACGACTTCGACGGCAAGGTTCTCATTGTGCTGAGCGACAGGCCGGATCAGTAGCTGGGCCTTCGTGCATGGGAACCCAATTCCCCTTTCAGAAATCTAACGAAATAAGTCGTTCACCATTGGACATGAAAGTCGCCCGGTTGTAGCGACGTACCGACGCAACTTAATGCGTGACTGCTAAACCTGTGGCTGTGGAATGAGCGGGCCTCATGTCGAAGCGCCCGCTGGAATGGCAGTCGCAATGTTCAGTGAGTTGGTTGTCCCGCGAGGGATCGAATCGCCGGCCGACATCAATATTCCAGAGGAAGCCTATCCGAGATCGCAGCAGCCTCGCACGTCTCGACCCCACCAGCATCGATCAGCAATAACGCGGCCGGCGGACGCTCGAGCGATTCCGGGCGAGGACGCGGACTTGGCGGTTGCCAAGCGCCTGTTGCAGCTGAATTGGATCTTGATCGCCGCGATCCTGGCCGTCTTCCTATGCGCGCTTGTCCTGACCGACTTTCGGGTGCGCGCCAGCGGTTACCTCGTCGTCGCAGGAGTGGCCGGCTTCTACGGATCGTGCGGGTATCTCAATATGAGGTCGGCCTCCAGCGACACGCGAATCTACGCGACGCTGTTCGTCGTACCGCAGATCGTCTTCGTCGCCATGTTGGCCGCGTCGCTCGGATACATTGCGGCGTCGGCGAATCTGCCGATGCAGGATGCCAATCTGCTCGCGTTCGACCGGTTCCTTGGCCTGGATTTCCTCGCCTATCTGGATTTTGTCAACAATCGACCCGTTCTGATCAGCGTGCTCGCACAGGCCTACAACTCCATTTGGGCTGAGCTGTTCGGGTTGCTGCTCCTGCTCAGCCTGATCGGACAGTATCGACGCGCGGCGGAACTGGTGCTCGCCGTCACGATAGGCCTGATTGTGACGACCGGCATCTCGACCCTGGTTCCGGCTACGGGCGTCTACGGGACACTCGGGCTTGTGCCGGCCGACTATTCGCATATTGAACCGAGTGTCTATTACCAGACCTTGAAAGAGCTGCCGCTCGTCCGCAACGGCACGACAAGGTTGCTCGACGTGTTTCAGCTGGGATCGGTCCTGACCTTTCCGAGCTTTCACGCGGTTTCCGCGGCGCTGTACGTGTGGGCGTGTTGGCCGATCCGTTGGCTGAGAGCTGTCGGCCTGCTCTGGAATGCGGTGATGCTGGCGGCGACTCCAGTCGGAGGCGGTCACTACTTCGCCGATATCGTGGCCGGGCTGGCGGTGGCGGCCGCATCGATCTATGCCGTGAATCGCATTGGTGCGCGTCTCACGCCGGCCGAGCATCGACGACCGAAGCTGCTGCTGCAGCTTGCGCCGCCGGCGAGGTGAGCCAGCCGAGTTCCGGACGGCGATGGACCGCGCCTGCCGGGCGAAGCTTGCCTGGCGCGGCCGTCACGCCTTCGTATGCACAATCACCGGGCCGGCCACTGCGGTGGCCTGCCCAACCAGCAATGGACCGAGATTGTCGTCGATCCAGGCCAGCGCGCGGCGGTTGGCCTCTTCGGCGCCGGCATGGTTGTTGAAGACGCTGATCGCGGTGACCGTATCGTCGCCGGCATAGACCACGTAATAGGCCATGAAGCCTTCGACGTCGCTGATGATCGGGATTGCGCCTTCCTTGATCCGGCGCGCGAGTTCTTCGGCGCTACCAGTCTTCGCCTTGGCGTGACGGATGGCGGCATACATGCGTTCCTCCTTCCGGCTGCATCGATCGGGCTGCGCTTCGCGCATGCGCGATCGTACGCCGGACCGGGTGGCGACGCCATCGGGATTGCGGACGGATTAGCTGAAACGCCTGCTCACGACCGTCGTGCGTCGGTCGGGGAGCTTCGGCAGCCTCGCCACACCCGCGCGCGTTGTCGTGGTCCTTGGGCCGGGGGCGGGCTCCGGCTCCTGCTGCTGCAGAAACAGCGTGGCTTCGAACAGCACGCCGGGGGCCTGCTTGGCCGTGCCCGAGCACACCGCCCGGTTGCCGTTGAACGAGCCGGTCAGGTGCGCCTCGACCTCGTCGCATCCGAACACGGTGGTGAACGGACCGTCGGCATAGCGGTGCGTCGTCAGCGTCGCCGTGAAGCGGTCCTGATCGAGCTGATAGGTGCCGCCATAGGTGAACATGGCGTCGCCGCCCGAGATCCTGCCATTTGCGAGCTGGACTATTCCGGTGCCTTCGCCCTGCGGCGTCCGGAACCACGCCGCATATTTTCCATCTCTTTGCATGACCGTCATACAAACAGAAAACCCTGCGTTGTCGTCTCCCTACGTTGCAAGCGCCGGGACTTCTACTGTGCGCTGCTGCGAGGGTTAACGAACCGAGAAGGCGATGGCGCGACTTTCGTGAAGCGGTATCGGACTGGTGTGCGGCGATCGGGCCGGCGCACGCCACCGGTCACAAAAGCCACGGCCCCCGCCAGGGGAGCTAGCGAGGGCCGTGTTGGTACACCGCGCCGCGCCTAGGTTCGCGACGAGATGTGGGAGCTCGTAAAAGTCCTACTTAGGCATGATCCGTTTCAGAAAACCGGTTTCCACTTTGCGGGATCATGCCGTTAGAAGGGCAGCAGCACGTCGAGAACCTGTTGGCCGTAGCGCGGCTGTTGCACGTCGGTGATCTGGCCGCGGCCGCCATAGGCGATGCGGGCCTGGGCGATCTTCGAGGAATCGATGGTGTTGTCGCTCTGGATGTCCTCCGGGCGCACGATGCCGGCCACGATCAGCTCGCGGATTTCGAAATTGACCCGGATCTCCTGCTTGCCCTCGACCACGAGATTGCCGTTCGGCAGCACCTGGGTGACGACCGCGGCGACGTTGGTCTGCAACGCTTCCTGGCGGTTGACCGAGCCCTTGCCATCGCTGGAGGCCGTGGAGTCGGCGGTCAGGATGCGGCCGGGCAGGATCTTGTTCGGCTGCGTGATGGTCTGCGAGCCGAGGAAATTGGTGACGCCCGAGTCTTCCGAATTGGTGCGGCTGCGCTGGGTCTCGTTGGCGATCGCGGCCTTGTCGGTGAAGTTCACCGTGATGGTCAGGATGTCGCCGACGCGCGCGGCGCGCTGGTCCTTGAAGAAGGCGCGGGAGCCGCTGCGCCACAGCGAGTTCGGGCTGTAGGAGGCGACCTCGGGCTTCGGCATCGGCATCTGCACCGGCTTGTAGCCGGGCTGGGTGGTTGGGTTGTCGATCGACGACAGCTTCGGCTGTTCGCCGATCTGGGAGAGACGGTCGATCGACGAGCAACCGCTGGCGATCGTTCCGAGTGCGAGCAGTGCACCGGTCAGGACGAGGCGGTTGATGCGGTACTGGGACATGAACTTTACTCGGCGTTTGGTGCGACTGAACTCAGCTTGACGGAAGCGGAATTGGACTCGGTGGCGTCGGCGGTCGGCGCCGGGCGCGGGCTCGCGACCGAGATCGAGACCTCGCCGCGGCCGGTGACGACGCCGGAGACGGCGCGCTTGGACTGCAGATTCATCACGCTGACGGTGTCGCCCTCGGCGCCGCCGTCCATCGCCTTGCCGCGGATCGTCAGGTAGAGGCCGGCGGTGCGATAGATCAGCGTGACATTCTGGTCGCGGGTGACGAGATCGGGCTTCGCGAGGTCGGCGACGCGCAGCGCCTGGCCGGGGCGGAGCTGGCGGCGGACCTGCATGCCGACGGCGCTGTCGCGCACTGCCGCGTCGTTGCCGATCTCGGCTTTCGGGCGGCGCTCGACGATCACGTCGGAGGCCTTCAGCACGTCGCCGCGCTCGACATTGCGCGTCAGCACGGCGGCCTCGATGGTTTCGATCGCGGTTCCGGTGAAGCGCAGCTTCGACGGCGCGGCGCCGGCGTCGTTGCCGATCTCGAAGGTCAGGTCGAAACGCGTCGAGCGCGGGTCGTAGCGCACGGCGATCGGCTGCATCACGCCGGTATTGGTCGCCTCGAGGCGGATGTCGCCGGGATCGCGGTCGAAGGTCAGCGCGATGTTGCCGGCCCTGCCGAGCCCGTGGCGGCCCTCCAGCGCGCGCGACACCTGCTGCTCGATCTCCTTGCTGTCGATGGTGCGCGCCAGCCGGGTGACGGTGATCTCCTTCAGCTCGCGGGTGTCGACGCCGATCACCTGGTGCGAGCGCAACACGTTCAGCACCTGCGCGACCGGCAGCGTACCGGTCGTGCCGAGGTCCGGCGCGCGGTAGACCGCGACGCTGCCGGCGCTGCCGGCATTGTCGATGAGGTCGCCGACCCGCACGATGTCGTCGGCGACCGTGATGCTGGCGCGCAGCGTCGGCACCGCGATGGTCTCGCGGCGGCTTTGCGCGGCAGCCGAAGTCATCGAGGCTGCAAGAAGTGCGGCTGCGATCAGGAGTGAGCGGGCGATCATCGACATCATCCTCAGCGGAACAGGTTGGAGGTCGACTGCATCATCTGGTCGGCGGCGGAGACCACCTTCGAGTTCATCTCATAGGCGCGCTGCGCGGCGATCAGGTCGGAGATTTCCGAGACCACCTCGACGTTGGCCTGTTCGAGGTTGCTCTGCTGCATGTCGCCATAGCCGTCGGTATTGGCGGTGCCGTCCTGCGGCTGGCCGGAGGCCGGCGTTTCCTGGAACAGGTTGTCGCCGATCGGCATCAGGCCGGCCTTGTTGATGAAGCGGGTCAGGCCGATCTGGCCGATGTTGGTCGATGCGGTTTGGCCCGGCAGCGTCACCGAGACCTGGCCCTGCGCATTGATGGTGAGGCCGGACGCGTTCTGCGGGATCGTGATCGTCGGCTGCAGCAAATTGCCCTGCGCGTTGACGATGCGGCCCTGATTGTCCATCTGGAACGAGCCGTCGCGGGTGTAGGTGAAGGTGCCGTCCGGCATCAGGATCTTGAAGAAGCCTTCGCCGCGGATCGCGATGTCGAGGTCGTTGCCGGTCGGCGACAGCGTGCCCTGGGTCATCATGCGCGGCGTGCCGACGGTCTTCACGCCGCCGCCGAGGTCGATGCCCATCGGCATGATGGTGTTCTGGTCGGAGGCCTGCGCACCGACCCGGCGCACATGGTCGTAGATCAGGTCCTGGAACGCGGCGCGTTGCTTCTTGTAGCCGGTGGTGCGCAGGTTCGCGATGTTGTTGGAGATCACCTGAACGCTGAGTTCCTGTGCCGCCATTCCGGTCGCAGCTGTATAAAGTGCGCGCATCGGTCAATCCCCCGGATCAGTTCGGCACGTCGGCGAGCTTCTCGATCGCCGATTTGTGCAGGTCGCTCTGCTGCTGCAGCAGCGAGGCGATTTGGGTGTAGGTTCGCGTGATCTCGATCATGCGGCTCATCTCGACGACGGAATTGACGTTCGACTTCTCGATGAAGCCCTGGCGGATCTGCGCCTTAGTGTCCGGCAGCGCCTGCGTGCCTTCGCCCGGCGCGTAGAGGTTGGAGCCTTCCTTCAGCAGGCGCTGGGCCTGCGCGAACGAGACGAGGCGCAGCTTGCCGCGGATCGAGTCGAGGCGGGACGTGCCCTCGAGCACGCTGATGTTGCCGTCGGTGGCGATGTTGACGTCGTGGTCGGTCTGCTGGAACGTGATCGGGCCGGAGGTGCCGAGCACCTGGTAGCCCGAGGCGGTGACGAGCTGGCCGCGACTGTTGATCGCCAGATTGCCTTCGCGGGTGTAGCGCTCGCCGCCCGGCGTCTGCACCACCAGGAAGGCGTTGCCGTCGATCGCGACGTCGAGCGGGTTCTTGGTCTCTTCGGTCGGGCCCTGCGAGAAATCGTGGAAGGTCGCGCGGTCCTGCACGAAGGAGACGCGGCGGTCGGAGGACGCGAAATTGTCCTCATGCGCGTTCGAGGACAGATATTCCTGGAACAGCGACCGGTCGGCCTTGTAGCCGTTGGTGTTCATGTTCGCGATGTTGTTGGAGACGACATCCATCTGCCGTTCCAGCACCATCTGCTTCGATAGGCCGACCAGAAGGGTATTCTGCATCGGTGGTTCTCCCCTGTGAGGCGATCCGAATGCAGGTTCTCCCAAACCTTCACGCCGGACCCGTCGGTAACCATTGGGTTCTCCCAAACCCTCAGGTCACGCCGTCCTCTCAGCGAAATCCGTGCCAACTCGGAATAGTGTGTTATTTGAATGGCTTAGGTGTTTTTCCGGGTGCGGCACGGGGCGGCAGAAAGGTCTTGTTGACCATGTTTGCCCGGCAGTTTTTTCCTAGTGGATGGTAAATCCTAAGCTTCCGTTAACCATTATGACCCTAGCGTTGCCATTATTGGGGCGCGTGTGCGCCGGCGGCATTTGTATCGCGTCTTCAAGCCAGGGCTGGTGCCAATCGCGTTCGCATCCTTCTGGGTGAAGCGAGCGGACGATGGCGGACGAGGAAAAGACGGAGAGCGGCGAGGGCGCGGCCGCTCCGAAGAAGGGCAAGCTCAAACTGATCATTGCCGTCGTCGGCTTCCTCGTCGTGCTCGGCGCGGGCGCCGGCGGCTGGTTCTTCTTCATGCGCGGCCACGGCGAGGAGCAGCACGCCGAAGCGCCGCCGCCGAAGCCGCCGAGCTTCGTCGACGTGCCGGACATGCTGGTCAATCTGGTCGGCGCGCCCGGCGAGCGCGTGCAATATCTCAAGCTGAAGCTCGTGCTCGAGGTCAAGGAAGAGAAGCAGGTCGAGGCGATCAAGCCGGCGCTGCCGCGCGTCACCGACCTGTTCCAGACCTACATGCGCGAGCTGCGCCCGAGCGACCTCAACGGCTCGGCCGGCCTGTTCCGCCTCAAGGAAGAACTGACCAAGCGCGTCAATCTCGCGCTGGCACCGAACCAGGTCAACGCGGTGCTGTTCAAGGAAGTCGTGATCCAGTGACGGGGTGGATGTAAAGCCATGGCCGGCAACGACCAGATGGACCAAGACGCCATTGCGGCCCAATGGGAAGCCTCGCTCGATTCCGAGGATCCCGAGGCGGCCGCGGCGGAAGCCGCCAAGAACGAGCTCACCGAGAACATGGCGCTGCAATGGGCCGCCATGGTCGAGGACGGCAGCCGCGACTTCGGCGGCAAGAACACCAATGGCGAGCGCGTGCTGTCGCAGGAGGAGATCGACAATCTCCTCGGCTTCACGGTCGGCGACGTCAGCCTCGACGACCATTCCGGCATTCGCGCCATCATCGATTCCGCGATGGTGTCCTACGAGCGTCTGCCGATGCTCGAAATCGTGTTCGACCGCCTGGTGCGGTTGATGACGACCTCTTTGCGCAATTTCACTTCCGACAACGTCGAAGTCTCGCTCGACCGCATCACCTCGGTGCGCTTCGGCGACTACATGAACTCGATCCCGCTGCCCGCGGTGCTCTCGGTGTTCAAGGCGGAGGAGTGGGAGAATTTCGGCCTCGCCATGGTCGACTCCAACCTGATCTATTCGATGATCGACGTGCTGCTCGGCGGCCGCCGCGGCCAGACCCAGCTCAAGATCGAGGGCCGGCCCTACACCACGATCGAGACCAACCTCGTCAAGCGGCTGGTCGAGGTGGTGCTGTCGGATGCCGAGCAGGCGTTCCGGCCGCTGTCGCCGGTGACCTTCACCATTGACCGGCTCGAGACCAACCCGCGCTTTGCCGCGATCAGCCGCCCGGCCAATGCCGCGATCCTGGTGCGCCTGCGCATCGACATGGAAGATCGCGGCGGCAATGTCGAATTGCTGCTGCCCTACGCCACCATCGAACCGATCCGCAACGTGCTGTTGCAGATGTTCATGGGCGAAAAATTCGGCCGCGACCCGATCTGGGAGGGCCATTTCGCCACCGAAGTGGCGCAGGCCGAGATCTCGGTCGACGCGGTGCTCTATGAAGCCGATATCCCGCTGAAGGAGCTGATGAAGCTCAAGGTCGGCGACACCCTGCCGCTGGATATCCGCTCCGACGCGCTGGTCTCGGTGCGCTGCGGCAACGTCACCCTGACGGAAGGGCGCATGGGCCGGGTCGGCGATCGCGTCGCGATCCGCGTCACCAAGAATTTGCGTAAACCCCAAACCACCTTCGCGATGTTCGAGAAGGCGGACGAGCGGACCAAGATGATGGAGGCACCATGAGTCATGTGCTTGGACTAGCAATCGAGAGTCTGGTAGCCGTGCTGCTGATGCTGACGATCGGCTATTGCTGGCTGCTCAACAAACGCCTGCAGCGGCTGAAGGCCGACGAGCATTCGCTGAAGGCGACGATCGCCGAACTGATCACCGCGACCGAGATCGCCGAGCGGGCGATCGGCGGGTTGAAGCACGCGGTGCGTGACGTCAACGAGAACCTCGGCAACCAGCTCGATGCCGCGACGCAGATGTCGGCGTTGCTGAAGAGCCAGCTGGCGGAGGGCGACCACGTGGTGCGCCGCCTGTCCAAGATCGCGCTGGCCGCGCGGCCGTCGGAGCCCGCGCATGCACCGGCACAGGCAGTTGCGCCCACCGCGCCAGCGGCGCCGGCGCCCAGGGTCTCGGCCGCGCACGCAGTTGCCGCGGCGGCTGAAGCCTTCACCGAGCGCAGGAGGGCCGGCGGCCTCGCTGCATGAAGTTGCTTCGTGACATCAGAGTGATGCCCGTGGTGCTGGTCGCGATCTTCGGCCTGATGGTGCTGAAGGTTGCCGGCCTCGTGCTCGATGGCGGTTACGTGTTTGCCGACGATACGCCGCCGGCCGGCGCAGCCGGCCCGTCTTGGGCGCAGCAGAACTTCAACTTCCCCGGCGCCGGCAAGGCTGTGGTTGTTGACAGCAAGATCAAGGGCGATCCCGGCGACATCACGGGATCGGTCGAGCACAAGGACGCCAAGAAGGACGAGGCGCCGAAGCCGGCCGCACCGGCCGCGGAGCCGTCCAAGCCCGATGGCGTTGTCGTCAATCTGGATGCGCCCGCGCCGGTGTCGGCGTCGGAGCGCGCGATCCTGGAACGGTTGCAGTCGCGCCGCCAGGAGCTCGAGACGCGCGCGCGCGAGGTCGAGATCCGCGAAAGCCTGTTGAAGGCCGCCGAGAAGCGCATCGAGGCCAAGGTCGAGGAGGCCAAGGCCAATGATGCCAAGGCGAATGCCGATGCCGCGGCAAAGGCGGAAGCCGATGCCGCGCGTTTCAAGGGCATCGTCACCATGTACGAGAACATGAAGCCGAAGGACGCCGCAAAAGTGTTCGATCGTCTGGAAATGAACGTGCTCTACCAGATCGCCTCGCAGATCCAGCCGCGCAAGATGTCCGACATCCTCGGCCTGATGCAGCCGGAAGCCGCCGAACGGCTCACGGTCGAACTCGCCCGTCGTGCCGGCGGCGACAAATCGGCCTCGACCGACGACCTTCCCAAGATCGAAGGCAAGATGCTCACGCCGAAGACGAATTGACGGGAGCTATCGGGAAGTCCGCCAATTGGTGGTGGCCTCTTCAGCCGTAAGCCAGATCCGGCTTAACGCCGGGTTGCCTGCATCTCATCCAGATCATCGCAATCAGGGTCGCGCACATGAACGGACCGACGGGCACGAGCGCGACCGGGTAGGTGAACCCCGCCAGGACAAGCACGCCGAACCCGATCCGGAGTTCGGAGCGATTCGAGAGAAGCGAGCCGTGTTCGGCCATGGGCGCGTTCATGAGAAAGATGAGCGCGAGAGCCAGTAGCGCCGTATCGTAGATCGCGAAGTAGGGAGAGACGAGCAATGTTGCGACGAGCAGGCTCGCGGCCTTGACGGCGAAGCTGACGTTGCGGCGCCATATGATCAGCATCCACGTCGCGGCTGCGGCAGCGACCGCGACGTGCAATGCGATGGCCGATCCGTAGCCAAAGCCGGCAAACCGAAGCAAGCCGTAGACGCTCTGCAGCTTGTACCAAGCCAGCGTGCCGGTGAGATGGAACTGCGTCGTCGCGAAGATGGCTGCCTCACGGAACCCCTCAAAAGTGTCCCAGCCGAAGGTAAGCCCGGTGAGCAGCATGAGCACCGGTACCACCAAACTGGCTGTGATGAAGACGGTCCAGCGTCCAGTAGCTATCAGAACGAGGGGAAGCAGGACGCCATATTGCGGCTTGAAGATCAGCAGCGCGATCAGGAAGCCGCTGACGATCGGACGCCTGTCCAGCGTCAGCAGAATGGCGCCGAGCAGCGATGCCGCGAGCAGGGAGCTCTGGCCGACAATGAAATCGTAGAGGACGGCCGGCACGGCGAATGCCAGCAGCAGTACGGCAAAGCGCGGCCGGATGGCGGAAACAACGAGCGCCCAGCACAGCAGCTTTGCGGTGCTCCAGATCCAGAACGCGGTCGGAAACGGCAGCAGTGCCAGCAGTGCCGCCGCAAAGAAAAAAAACGGCGGGTAGAAAAACGGTATCGGCACCTCGTAAACGGGGAACGGAGCCTGGTTCAAGCTGGGGTGTATTTGAATGATCGCTTGCCGCAACCGCGGCCAATCGTAGGCGGTGGCGGCATGGCCATCGAGAGCCATCTGCCCCGCGCTCCAAAAGCATGAAAAGTCGAGCCCGGTCGCGCCGGTACCGTCAACGACTTTCGGTAGCACGCAGTACAGGGTAAAGCCCAACACGATGAGGCAGGCAATGGCCAATGCACGGTCGTATCCGCTGCGCTCCGCACGGGCGCGCACCATTCCAAATCCGTTCATGAAACTGCCAGAAACTAAGAATTGCTTGAAATGTAAGCGTTTGTATACCGCAACTGGCGGTGGCGCAAGCGAGTGGCCGATCTCCATGCGGCGTTGGGTTAATCGCCAGAGGTTCCGCGCATGCCCGGTGGATCGGGGGTGACCCTCTCGATGCAAAGACGGAAGCCGACGCCATCGGCTTCAGGGGCATCGTCATCACGTACGACAAAGGTGCAGTCGGAGGCGCTGCAGCGCCATGTGCCGGCTGGCAGACGAGGATGTTCGCTGTCTCCGGTCATGCGGGCTCGATGGGATCTCAGCGAAGCCAAACGCGTATCGACGCCGAGAGGTGTCTGATTGCGATCTTATCCCAATGCGAGATGCGGAGGTCTTTTGCGCTCTGCCCGATGGGCACGATCGCCACCGGGCACCCGGGTTATGGTAGCCTTAACCGGTAGCGTTAAGTTGCAGCCGATTTGTCATTCTGGAATTGAAGTCGCTATGTCTCAAGGTGGTGTTTCAGGAATTGCCGATGCTGAAAGACATGCCATGGCTCACCGCGCCGCGCGCCCGACTGTATGTGAGTGGCGTCGCTATTGTGCTGGTGCTGACCCTTGCGAGGTCGCTTTTGCTATTTTATCGCGATGGCGGCTATGGCGCGAATAACTTTCTGCTCGGCTCGGACTTCCTGACATTCTGGGCAGCGTCGCTCCAGGTGTTAGCCGGGCATCCCGCCGAGGTTTATGTACCCGAATTGCATCTGCTCGCGGAGGCTCCATACCTTCGAGAGGGCTACGAGGCGTTCTTCTATCCGCCGACGATGCTGCTCTTGTGCGTGCCGCTCGCGCTCGTGCCGTATTTCGTCTCGCTGTTCGTATTTATTGGTATCACGGCGGCGTCGTTCGCCGCGGTGATCTGGCGTATCTTGCGAACGCCCTGGTGCCTGGTCGCGATCCTCGCCTATGCGCCGGTCTATCTTAATGCCGTGGCAGGGCAGAACGCCTTTCTGACGGCATCGATCCTTGGGTGCGGTCTCAACATCATGGACCGGAGGCCGAAGCTCGCGGGCGCAATCCTCGGGCTGATGGTGATCAAGCCGCATTTGGCGCTGGCCGTGCCGATTGCCCTGATCGTCACAGGTCGCTGGCGCACGCTGATCTGGGCAGGCCTGTCGTCGATTTCGCTCGTCGTGCTGTCCGTGCTGCTGTTCGGCCTGGATACGTGGCTCAACTTCCTCGACGTCTCTCACTCGGCCCGACAGGCTCTGGAGAACGGCGACGTCGAGTTTTCATTGCTGCAGAGCGTGTACGCGACAGCGCGCCTGCTCGGGGCCGGCGTCAACACGGCCTTTATCATTCACGGCCTCGTGGCGCTGGGCATGGTGTGTGTGCTGGTCTGGATGTTGCGTCAGAAGATCAGTGCTGCCACTGAACGCTCGATCATCGTGCTCGCCTGCCTTCTGATTACGCCGTTCTGCCTGTTCTACGACATGCTCATCATGGCGCTGCCGCTGGCCTGGATGCTCCGCGAGTGGTTGAAGGTCGGCTTTCCGGCCTGGTCGAAAATGGTGCTTGGCGTGACGTTTCTCGCGCCGATGGCCTTCTACCTACCTGTCCTCTATCAACTGTCGGTCGTGAAGCCGCTGCCTTTTGGTTCTCCGGTCATCATTCTGTTCTGTTGGTTGCTGGTCCGGGAGAGCACGCAGACGCGGCAAGCGGCGCATAGCGAGCGAGAGGTCGCGGCGGTCTGAGTTCGGAGCACCTCACCTTGCGCTAGGTCGCCAATCGCCGCGCCGGCGGCGACAAATCGGCCTCGACCGACGACCTTCCCAAGATCGAAGCCAAGATGCTCACGCCGAAGACGAATTGACGGGGGCTGCCGTCAGGTTTTCGGGAGCGGAGACCGGTGCAGATGGACAATCTTCCAATCCGGGCCTTGCTTCGCGATCACGAATGTGACGCGGCCGAGGCTGCTATAAGGCTGGCCATCCTTCATGACCCCGGAGATGGTGTCGAACCCGGCGAGCACCACCGTCCTCTCGTCGATCAGGAGAGTCTCCGCGCTTTGCAGCGCCACGGTGTTGGGGCGCGAATTGAGGATTGTCGTTTCGAAGTATTTGCGGATTTGCTCCGGCGTCGTCATGACGACCTTGCCGAACGTTCCGATCATGGTCGCTTCCGGGGCATAGAAACTGACGATACCCTCAAGGTCGGCGTCAGCGAAGGCTTTGCTCCAGCGCTCAACGAGCTGCGCTGCGTCCTCCTTCGGATCGGCTTGGGCAATCGAGACACTCATTAAAAGAGCAAGAATTGATAGTGGCTTTCGCATGGGTGTGATCCTCTCAAAAGAAATTATTGTAGAACAATCGGAAATCGGGTGAGGCAGCAGGGCTGCTTCCCCGTTGCGATAAATCATTATTGCCAATCAACAGGGCGGCTTGGCCGCTTCGATGTCCGTCCGGCCGAGTTCGCCAAGTCGCCCCGGTCCGGTGCAATGGACCAGCGGGCACAAGGCTTCCGCAAATCGCCGGCCTGATGGTCGCGATCCTTCGCCGACATAGGCGGAGCAGGGCGGCTTGTGGCCCCCTTCTTGTGGCCCCTTGGCGTACATCCGCGCCGAACGCTTTCAACGCCATTGCAACAGAGCCATCACAGACATTGCCAAATTGCTTGATGCGAGTCTAGCATTGGCGTGGGGAAGGCGAGCGCGACTTCGCTGTTTTGGAGCCTTCCGTGATTGCGGTCGCATGGACCGCGGCCTGAGTTGATTGATTGAATTGCTCATTTGTGCCGGGCGCGAAGCTGCGCCCGATCAGACATTGAATTTTTAGTCACCAAGAAATTTCGAGGAAACCAATATGCGTAGCCTGTTCATGATGCTTGTCGTCATCGCCACCACCAATCTGGCATGGGCCCAATCCGAACTGGTCAAACGGGGCGACTACCTCGTCAACGGCATTCTGGCTTGCGGCAATTGCCACACGCCCAAGGGACCGAACGGCGATGTTTTGGAGAAGGCGTTCTCGGGCGGAGGATACTGGGACGAGCCTCCCTTTACAGTGCATGCCGCCAACATCACGCAAGACAAGGAAACAGGCATCGGAAACTGGAGCGATGCCGATATCAAAAAACTGCTGCGGACCGGGCAAACCCCAAAGGGTGTGCATACCGCGATGGTCATGCCGACCAGCTTCTATCACATCCTGACGGAAAATGATCTCGACGCGGTCGTCGCATATTTGCGTACGATCACGCCGGTCCACAACAAGGTGCCCGATCCGATCTACAAGGTCCCTCAAGTCGAGAACGTTCCGCCGGGCGGCGAGAACGCGTTCGCCGAACCGATGATGAGCGACAAGGTGCAGAAGGGATTCTATCTCGTCACGATCGCGCATTGCATGGCGTGCCATACGCCGATTGGACCGAGGGGACGAGAATACAAGAGCAGCCTTGGCGCCGGTGGCGTCAAATTTTCCGGGCCGTGGGGAATCTCGGTTTCACGCAACATCACGCAGAACAAGACCAATGGAATCGGCACATGGAGCGACGATGAGATCAAGCGTGCGATCACCAAAGGTGTCAGCCGCGATGGCAGCCGTCTCGGTCGACCGATGGGATACCACTACTACGCCCGGATCAGTCCCGATGACCTCGATGCCATCGTGGCGTACTTGCGCACGGTACCCGGCAGCGCGGAGTAAGCCTCGTTACAAGGACAAATCCTGTCCGGTCATAGTCGCGGCGGCCCCTGGCTGACTCCAATTCTGCAAGGATAGCGCGCACCGCTATCTGCGCAGCTAGGCGGCGCTCGGAACAAGCTTCAGCTTCAAACCGAGCGCTTTTGTCGCCTTGTTCAGGGTTTCAATAGTCGGATTGCCGCCGGGCCGGAATGACTTGTAGATCACTTCGCGGCTTAAGCCAGTTTCGCGTGAAAACTGCGATACGCCGCGAGCTCTGGCGATGTCGCCGATAGCTGTCGCGATGAACGAGGGATCGTCCTCTTCCAGCGCCGCTTCGAGATAGGCGATCTGCTGCTCTAGCGTCTTCAGATGATCCTTGATGTCGAACTTGGTCGTCTTTAGCGGCATCTCAAATCTCCTTCACCATCTTCTGGGCCGCCTTGACGTCCTTGCTTTGGGTTCGCTTGTCGCCACCGCAGAGCAGGAGCACGATGGTTCTGCCTCGACGCGTGAAATACACCCGGTAGCCGGGGCCGTAATCGATCCGCATTTCGCTTACGCCTTCGCCCACCGATTTAACATCGCCTGGATTTCCGAGTTCGAGACGCCGGATGCGTGCGCCGATCCGGGCGACCGCTTTCATGTCGGCTAGCGAGTTGAGCCAGTGCGCAAAAGCGTCGGTCTGAACGACCTGGATCGTGTGTATTATCATACACGACGCGGTCGATTTGTCAACTATAGTACACAGCCATTTCGTGGCAGCGGCCGGGTCCGAAACAATCCGTTGACGTTAACAGGTCCTTAACGCCGCCCGATCCAAGATCGGGAGGCGTGGGCGAGGCGCTTCGCGCTTGGTGTGGCTGGGGTCCCGAGAAGACGTTTCGAGATGGCGCGAACCGCTGCCGCTGGAACATGGTCGCTAGGCCGCGCCTGGGCGCGGACCGCGCGTCTGTGCCTGCTTGCCACCGCCCTTGCGCTTACAACCCTTACCTATCCGACTGCGGCGCGGGCCGAAGACGCGGTGCCGGGTGAGGCGACATTCTCCGCCGCGAACGGCTATGCCCGGCTGGTGCTGAGGCTGAAGGAGGATGTCGAGTCGGAGGTCACGACCGCCGGCTCGATCATCGTGATCCGCTTCAAACGTCCGGTCGATATTCCCGTCGAGAAACTGCAGGATGCGGTGCCGGATTATGTCGGCGCCGCGCGCCGCGATCCCGACGGCTCGGCGATCCGCCTGTCGCTGGCGCGTCGCGTCAGCATCAACACCATGACCGCCGGCGAGCGCATCTTCATCGACTTCCTGCCCGACAGCTGGACCGGCCCGCCGCCGTCGCTGCCGCAGGAGGTGATCCGCGAGCTTGCCGAGCGCGCCCGCGCCGCCGAGCGCCTGCTGCGCATGCAGCGTGCCACCGACGCCGCCAGGAAGAAGCCGCCGGTGCGCGTTCGCGCGCTGGTGCAGCCCACCTTCGTCCGCTTCGTGTTCGAGGTGCCCGACGGGGTCAGCGTCTCCTCGGTGCTGAACGAGCAGAAGTTGACGCTGTCGTTCAATTCGGTCCTGACCTTCGACCTTGCCGATGCCAAGGTCGCCGCCCCGCCAAATGTCGCGTCGATCAGCGCGCGCGCCGACACGGACACGTCGGCAGTCGACGTGTCGCTGATTGGCGATGTCGACGTGCATTCGTTCCGCGACGAGAAGAGCTACATCGTCGATGTCGCCTTCCAGCAGAACGAGCAGCAGGCGGCAAAGCCCTCGCTGAGCTCATTGTTGCCGACGCCGCGCGCCAAACCGAAAGGCGCCGCGGCGATCGCGCCGGTGACATCGGAAAGCATCGCCCAGCAGGCCAAGATCGAGATCAAGCCCGAACAGTCCAAAACCGAGCCGGCGAAACCCGAACCGGCGAAGTCCGAACCTGCCAAGTCCGAATCGCAGCGCTCCGAGCCGCTCAAACCCGAGCAAGCCGCCGGCGAGCAACCGGCGGCCGCGCCCGCCAAAACGGAGCAGCCCCGATCGGAGTTGTCCGATCCGGAGCTGCCGAAAATCGCGGCCGCACCAGCGGCCAACGCCGAGAACGCTGCCGCGCCGACGCCGCCGCACGAGGGTGGTGCCGGCTCCGTGGCGGAGCCGACCACGGCGCCCGTGACCGACGCGCCGATGCCGGTGCCCGCTGTCGCCGCCGCGCCGGCGACGGAAGCGCCGAAGGCGGCCGCGGCGCCATCGCCGCCTGTCGCCGAGACCCGTTCCGGCGGCAAGCCCACTGTCGAAGCCCAGCGCGACAGCGACGGCTTGCGCGTGACGTTCTCATTCCCCGGCGCGACGCCGGCGGCGTTGTTCCGCCGCGCCGATACGGTTTGGATGGTGTTTGACACCGCTGAGGCAATCGACGTCGATCCGGTCCGCGCCAAGGCCGGCTCGCTGATATCAGATGTCAGCCGGATCGCGCTGGACAAGGGCCAGGCGGTGCGCTTCCGCCTCAACCGGCCGCAGATGCCGTCGCTCGAAAGCGATGACCGCTCGCGCGGCGTGAGCTGGACGCTGACCTTTGCCGATCGCGTGCAGAAGCCGCCATTGCCGCTCACCGTGGTGCGCAACATCTCGGAGCCCTCGCTCGCCAATGTCAGCGTGCCGCTCGCCAATCCGGGCCAGCTGCACAGACTGATCGATCCCGACGCTGGCGATACGCTCTGGGTGGTGACCGCGCCGCCGCCGACCCGCGGCATCATCAAGCGGCAGGATTTCGTCGAGCTCTCGCTGCTGGAATCGATCCACGGCGTCGTGGTTCACCCCAACGCGGACGACGTCAAGGCCGAGGTCGGCGCCGACAAGGTGATGCTGGGCCGGCCGGGCGGCCTGACGCTGTCATCGGCCGACGTCGCAGCCGAGCGCGCGACCGCGGCGGTGAAGCCGTTGTTCGATCCGGACGAGTGGCGCAAGAACCAGTCGGAGACGTTCCTCAAGCAGCTCGATGGCCTGATTGCGGCGGCCGCGTCGGCCAATGCCGAGCAGCTGCCGCAGGCACGGCTCGATCTCGCCGACTTCTACATGGCGCGCGGCATGTACCAGGAAGCCCATGGTGTCACCAATCTGATCCTGTCCGAGAGCAAGCGCGGCAGCGAGACGGCGTCGGTGGTGATGGTGCACGCGGTCGCCAGCATCCTGATCGGACACCCGGCGCAGGGCCTGAAGGATCTCGCCAATCCGGTGATCGGCAACGGTTACGATTCCCAATTGTGGAAGGGGCTCGCTTTCGCCCGCGAGGGCAAATGGGCCGAGGCGCGCGAGAAGTTCAAGAACGCCGAATTCGCGGTGGCGACTCTGCCGCCCGATTTGCAGCGCATCGTCACCATGGACTCGATGAAGGCCTCGCTCGAGGTCAAGGACTATGCCGGCGCCGCGCGACGCAAGAGCGATCTCGACGTGGTCGGCGTTCCCGGCGAGCTGAAGCCCGCGGTTGCGGTGCTGCGCGGCCGGCTCGCCGAGGCCCTCGGCCAGGAGAAGGATGCGCTCGACGCCTATCGCTTCGCCGCCAATTCGGCCGATCGCCAGGCTGCCGCCGAGGGCAGGTTGCTGGAGACGCTGCTCAAGCAGAAGCGCGGCGAGATCGGCCGCGACGATGTGCTGAAGGAGTTCGAACTGCTGTCGATGCTGTGGCGCGGCGACAATATCGAGCTGAAGACGCTGTATGTGCTGTCGAAGATCTACGCCGAGACGGCACGCTATGCCGACGCCTTCGCGGTCACGCGTGCCGCGACCCGGCTGCAGCCGAACGCGCCGGAATCGCGCCAGGCGCAGGATGCCGCCTCGGCCTTGTTCGTGCAGCTCTACCTCGGCCCCAGGGGCGACGAGATGTCGCCGATCGATGCGCTCGGCACCTTCTACGAATATCGCGAACTGACGCCGATCGGCCGCCGCGGCGACGAGATGATCCGCCGTCTCGCCGACCGCCTGGTCGGCGTCGATCTGCTCGACCAGGCCGCCGACCTCTTGCAATACCAGGTCGACAAGCGGCTCGAAGGCGCGGCCCGCGCCCAGGTCGCGGCGCGCCTTGCGATGGTCTATCTGATGAACCGCAAGCCCGACCGCGCCATTGCCGCGCTGCGCTCGACGCGGATCGCGGATCTCTCCGGCGAACTGCGTCAGCAGCGTCTGCTGCTCGAGGCGCGCGCGCAGAGCGACGTCGGCCGGCACGATCTCGCGCTCGACATCATCTCGAACATCACCGGCCGCGAGGCAATCCGGCTGCGCTCCGACATCTATTGGGCGTCGCGGCACTGGCGCGAGGCGTCCGAGCAGATCGAGCTCTATTATGGCGACCGCTGGCGCGACTTCACCCCGCTCAACCCTGGCGAGAAGGCCGACATCATCCGCGCCGTGGTCGGCTACGCGCTTGCCGAGGACGCCATCGGGCTGTCCCGGTTCCGCGAGAAATACGCGCCGCTGATGTCCGGCGATGCCGACAAGCTCGCCTTCGACTCGGCCAGCAAGCCGGTCGCGACGTCCAGCGCCGAATTCGCCCAGATCGCGCGAATGGCGGCCAGCGTCGACACGCTCGACGGCTTCATCCGCGAGATGAAGACCCGCTTCCCCGACGCCACCGCCCGCGCGCCATTGCCCGATCCGGTCGCGACCGGATCGGTGACTGACAAGCCAAAGGCCGCGCCGGTGAGCGCGCTGCCGGCGATCAAGGGCGAGCGCCGCGCCAGCGCGGCGCAGTAGCAGCGCAGGGGCTCACGGCCCGGCAGACACCCACGCGGTGGAAATGATCCCGGTGGCGTCGAGCGCGATCCGCCAATGCGAGGCGCCATTGGCGTGTCGCACACTGTAGACATCCTCGCCCTGCGCACCGACGCCGAGGAAGCGTGTGGACTCGATCGCGCCGAGATCGGCGAGGAAAGGCTGCAGGTGTGGCAATTGCTCGCGGGTCGCTGCGGCGAGCGCGGGGGTCATGTCCCGATAGTCGGGCTGTCCCGATGCGACCCCCTCGATCAGGCGGCGGAGTGCGGCCTCGGTTCCGGGAGCCGGCGACTGGTTCTTCACACGCTCCGCGGTGTGATCCGCAATCTGCTTCGCGCTTGCAGCGTCGATGCGCGGCATCGGCTTGTCGCCATTTTGATGCAGGATCAGCGACGTCGCCTGACCGTCAGCCGCGATGACAAAGCTGATCTGGGCGTTGACCTCCCTGGCGAAAAACTCGGTCTGGCTCTCCGCAAAGAACGCTACGGCACGCTGCCCGGTGAGCTGTACAGCCAGGTGGTGATCCTCGCGCATCACACTGAGGACGGCCTGCTCGCTGAGCTGGTAGAAGCCGGCATAGCCATCGAGCACCGCTGTCGCGACTGCGATCTCTTGCCGCACCGCGTCCGGCGGCGATTGCTGAGCGGGAGCCGGCACGTCGGCAGATCCGCCGGCGGCCTGTATCCGCGCCGCCAGCGTGTTCCAGTCGCGCTGGCCGAACAGTTTAGCGATCAGCTCCAGGCTGTCGCTGTGGGTGAGGGGGATCGATTTGGCGCCGAGCGCTTCGCGCAGCGTCTGCGCCATGGTCTTGGCATCACGAAAGTCGCGCATGGGATCAACCTTTGCATCGACGAACGGAAGGCGTCAGGGGCTTGCGTTGCTGACCCGTTCGTGCGGGCAAAGGAAGCCTGAAACATGGCTTGATACATTCACCGTCCCCGGGCGGGGTGCAAGCGGCGGGTGGTATCGACCCTGCCAAATGTTCGCCGGGGACGAGCATTTTGTCAATTGCAACTGGTTGTGATCGCACGCGTGCTCTCGACATCCTGCCGTCAAATCGGCAACCATGGCGTCCGTTGCAAAGCGCCGGGAGGACGTCCTTACATGAGCAAGCCGATCAAGACCGAAGCCGAACTCATCGAGATGGCGCGGGCCGAGTTGAAAGCCCATGCCGACTGCCCCGACGGCATCGACATCTCCGTGCTGCGCGACGGCGGCAGCTGGGAGTTTCGCGCCAGCGCCAATGACGCCACGGTGGCGAGGCCCGGCTATCCCGAATGCGTCGCGATGCTGGTGCAGATCGGCGACCACCTCAGCAAGCAGTATGACGTGACGGAGTAACGGCGACCGCGAAGCTGGGGGATCGATGGACCGCATCGACGCCATGAAAGTCTTCGTCGCGGCGGTCGACGAGGGTAGCCTTGCCGGTGCCGGCCGGAAGTTGCGGCGCTCGCCGGCGGCGATCAGCCGGGCGATCGCTTTCCTTGAGCATCATGTCGGCGCCGAGCTGTTACATCGCACGACACGCTCGCTGAAGCTGAGCGATGCCGGCCAGCGCTATGCGGCGGCGTGCCGGCGCATTCTCACCGAGCTCGAGGAAGCCGACATCTCGGCCGGCGGCGAGCGGTCGGTGCCGCGCGGCACGCTGACCGTCACCGCGCCTGTCGTCGTCGGCGAGGACGTGCTGCGGCCGGTGCTCGATGCCTTCATGACGCAATATCCGGCGGTGTCGGTGCGGCTCGTGATGCTCGATCGTACCGTCAATCTGATCGACGAGGGGATCGACGTCGCGCTGCGCATCGCCCATCTCGCCGATTCCAATTTCATCGCGATCAAGCTCGGCGAGGTGCGCCGCGTGGTCGCGGCATCCCCCGGCTATCTCGCGCAGCATCCGCTGATCAGCGAGCCGGCGGACCTGGCGAAGCACCAGATCATCGCGATGACGCATTTCGGGCTCGACTCCTGGAGCTTCCCGCCGGCAGCGAAGTCGAAGATCGCGCGCGCCGTCCAGTTCGCGCCGCGGCTGGTGGTCAACACGGTGCGCGCGGCGGTGGCCTCGGCCAGCGAAGGACACGGCGTCACCCGGCTGTTCTCGTATCATATCGCCGAGGAAATCCGCGACGGGCGGCTGCGGATATTGCTTGCCAAGGACGAGCATCCGCCGTTGCCAGTGCATCTTTTGGCGCCGCAGGGCCGCTTCGAGGTGCCCAAGGTGCGCGCCTTCGTCGATTTCGCGACACCGCGGCTGAAGCGCTATTTCGAGCGGCTGTCGCGCGAGGCCAGCAAGGCCGGCGCGAAAGCCCGATGACGCCAGTCGTTCGCGCCGCGGAAGAGTGTCTGCCGAATAGCGGGCATTCGCGCGGAAAGCGGATGTATCTAGTTTCCTCTCCATCGAAGCGGCGCAGGGTCGCTTCAGCAACAGATGGAGAGAGATCATGGGTGCAGAGCAGAAGGTTGCCGTCATCACCGGTGCGTCGCAGGGCCTCGGCGAGGCCATCGTCAAGGGCTATCGCGACCGCAACTGGCGCGTCGTCGCCAATTCCCGCAGCATCAAGCCGTCGACCGACAGCGACGTTCTGACCGTCGCCGGCGACATCGGCGATCCCGAAGTTGCCGACCGCATCGTCAAGCAGGCGCTCGGGCGCTTCGGCCGCGTCGACACGCTGGTCAACAACGCCGGCATCTTCCTGGCCAAGCCCTTCACCGACTATACCGACCAGGACTACGCGCAGGTGCTGGCGACCAATCTCAACGGCTTCTTCTACATCACCCGGCGCGCCGCCAGGGAGATGGAGAAGCAGGGATCCGGGCACATCGTGCAGATCACGACCAGCTTGGTCGATCACGCCAACAGCAACGTTCCCTCGGTGCTGGCGTCGCTGACCAAGGGCGGCCTGAACGCCGCCACCAAGTCGCTCGCGATCGAATATGCCGCCAAGGGCATCCGCGTGAACGCGGTCTCGCCCGGTGTGATCAAGACACCGATGCACGCGCCCGCGACGCACGACTTCCTCGCCAAGCAGCATCCGGTCGGACGCATGGGTGAAGCCAAGGACATCGTCGACGCCGTGCTGTTCCTGGAAGGCGCGGGGTTCGTCACCGGCGAGATCCTGCATGTCGACGGCGGCCAAAGCGCCGGCCACTGACGAGTGTGATCACGGCCTCGGCCCAATCGAACCGCGCACCTCTCCCGATCGGGAGCGGTGCGCCGCGATCGCCGTGAACGATTGCTGCGATCGCAACTAATCATTTTTCACGAACGGCCGGAGCGCCTACTGCGATGTCCATGTCAGCTAATGTCGATCATCACCGGCGCCATCATCACGCCGAGCCGCACCGGGACGCAGGCGGGCCGCTGTGGCTGTCCGCGGCCGCGGGGCTCTGCGCCTCGCTGGTCGGGCTCGGACTGGCGCGCTTCGCGTATACACCGCTGATCCCGGCTTTGATCGCCGCAAAGTGGTTCACGCCGGCGGAAGCGGTCTATCTCGGTGCCGCCAACCTTGCCGGCTATCTCGCCGGCGCGTTGATCGCCCGCGATCTCGGCGCGCGCATCGGCTCGGTGTGGGCGCTGCGCGGCATGATGGTGCTGGCCGCCATCACCTGCTTTGCCTGCGCGGTGCCGATCTCCTTCATCTGGTTCTTCGGCTTCCGCTTTCTCGCCGGCGTCAGCGGCGGCGTGATCATGGTGCTGGCGGCGACGGCGATCCTGCCGCATACCGCACCCAGCAAGCGCGGCTTGATCGGCGGCGTGATCTTTGCCGGTGTTGGCCTCGGCGTCGCCGCGTCCGGCACGCTGGTGCCGCTGTTGCTGCAGCAGGGCGTCAAGCAGGCCTGGTACGGTCTTGGCGTGTTGTCGGCGGTGCTGACACTGATCAGCTGGAAGGCGTGGCCCGCCGAAGCTCCTGCCGCGCGTAATGTGACGGAGCAGGCCGTCGCGTCGCACGGTGTGCGCTCGCCGCTAGTGATCGCGCTGTGCCTGGAATACGGCCTCAACGCGCTGGCGCTGGTGCCGCACATGGTGTTCCTGGTCGATTTCGTCGCGCGCGGGCTCGGGCAGGGGATCGCGGCGGGATCGCATTACTGGGTGCTGTACGGCATCGGCGCCGTGGTCGGACCGTTGCTCACGGGACACCTCGCCGATCGCGCCGGCTTCGCCGCGGCGCTGCGTGCGGCGTTCCTGATCGAGGCCGTTGCGGTCGCGCTGCCCGCCGTGACGAATTCGCCCGCCGCACTGATCGTGTCGAGCCTGATCGTCGGCGGCTTCACGCCCGGCATCGTGCCGCTGGTGATCGGCCGCATCCACGAGCTGATCCCGCATTCGGCGGCGAGCCAGCGCTCTGCCTGGGCGCAGGCCACCACGACCTTCGCGCTGTTCCAGGCGGCGGGCGCCTACGGCCTGTCCTGGCTGTTCGCGCACAGCGGCGGCGACTATGCGCTGCTGTTCCTGATCGGCGCGGCCGGAGTGACTGTCGCGCTGGCGATTGAATTATTCAGCGTTGTCGGACTGCGGCACAAGTCCAACTAGCCGCGCAACGTTTTGGTCAAGACAGCGACGAGGCGATCGACATCGGCCTCGTCGTTGAAAACGTGCGGCGAGATCCGCATCCGGCCAAGCCGCAGCGCGACATGGATGTTCTCGGCGGCGAGCCGCGCGATCAACTCCTTCGGGATGCCGCCTGGCATGCCGAGGCTCAGGATGTGCGGCGCGCGCATGCTGCGCGCCGGCACGTCGAGTCCGAGGTCACGCACGCCGTCGGCAATCCGCTCGTTGAGCATCGCGAGCCGTGCGCTGACGGCAGCGGCGCCCCATTCCGCCATCATCTCCATGCCGATCGAGGCCATCTCCAGCGTGATGAAATGATCGCGCTCGCCCATGTCGTAACGCGTGGCGTTGTCGACATAGGCGAGATCGCCGAAATAGACCGGGTTCTCGGAATTCACGTTGCGGCGGCCGCTGGAGGTCTGCTCAAGCGGCACGCCGTTCTGGTGGCGTTTTGCAATGTAGAGGAAGGCGCGGCCGTAGGGGCCGATCAGCCATTTGTAGGTCGGAAACATCACGGCGTCGGGGTCGAGCCTCGTCACGTCCATCGCCACGACACCCGCGCTCTGCGTCGCATCGATCACGAACATTGCGCTGTGCTGCCGCAGCGCGGCCTGCACCTTGTCGACGTCGATCATGCCGCCGTCCGACCAGTGCACCGACGAGATCGAGGCGAGGCCGACCGGCGGCGCGCCTGGCCGCTCGATCGCCCCGAGCACGGCCGATGTCCAGTCGCCGTCGGCGGGCTGGCGCACGGTGTCGACGACGAAGCCCTGCGCCTCGGCACGGGCGTGCCATTCCAGCACCGGCGAGGAATGGTCGTTCTCCAGCACGATGACGCGCGTGCCGCGCGGAATGTTCAGCGCCTTCGCCACCGTCGCGACGCCGTAGCTGATCGCGGGGATCAGCGCGACATCGTCGGGTGCGGCATTGATCAGACGGGCCGCCGCGCACCGGGCGCGCTCATGCTGGCGGCTAGCGAAGCCGGGATCGATCGTCCAGGGCTGGCCCTTGCGTCCCACCGCCGCGCGGCCGGCGTCGAGCGTCTTCAGCGGCAGCGGACTGTAGGACGCCGAGTTCAGGTAGCAGACCTCGCGTGGAATCTCGAACAGATGGCGCTGGGAAGGAAGCATGTCGTCTCGTTGCTGGAATTTGCGAGGGATGGCGTGACGCGGAGGTGTGCGCTCAGCCGTCATACTGGTCCGGCCCCATCGCCCATGGCGCCTGGTCGTAGCCGTTGGCGAAGGTGCGGTTGGTCTGCGCCGGGTTGCGGTTGACCAGCGGCCGCAGATACATCGGGTGGGTGGCGCTGCGCACCTCATGCTCGACGGTGAACAGATGCCGGCCGCCGGCCGGATCGACGATGTCGCAGAAGCGGTACTGGTATTGATTGTCCTCGCGCGAGACCAGATTGCGCTCGCGCAGCCGCTGATAGGGGCCCGAGAAGTCCGTGATGTAGATCTGGATGTGATGGCCGTCGAATTCGCCCGGCGCCGCGTCGCTCTCGCGGAATTGCAGATACTGATCCTTGCCGACTTTTGCGCGCGCGACGACGCCGTCACCGTTCACAACGCTGGCGGGGATGCCCATGATCTCTGGATAGAACCGGCTGATCGCCTCAGCCGTGCCGCGCGGCACCTCGAACTCGACATAGGGCATGCCGAGCGCGATACGCCCGAACCGTTGGGCGTCCGGTTCAAAGCAGCGTAGCCGGTTGCCCCAGGGGCAGGTGGCCTCGACGTGATCGTTGCGCTCGCGATAACTGAACGCGGTGCCTTCGAGCTTGGGCGCGACCGAAGCGAGCCGTTGCAGCAGGGCCTGCCGCCCGCCAATCACGATGCCGGTGTGGCCGCGCAGCACCTGCGGCCGGCCGCTCGGCAGATGAAACTGGCTGCGGCCGGCATTCACCCACATGTTGCTGTCGGAGACCATCAGATAGGGATCGCGGGTCAGCCCGATGCCGGCGACGTAGAACAGCGCGGCGAGGCGCTGGTCGGGTACCTGCACATTGACATGTTCGAGATGGATGGCGTTGCCGAGGTCTTCTGCGGCGCGGTCGAATGGTTGCTGCACGGCGCGGCTCCCTGGATGCGGTGCTGCGCATGATAGTGCAATGGCACGGCCGATCCAGCTGACGGGCCATGAATGTTTCGCAGGGCGCTACCCCCCGTAACTCTGCACCAGGCTGCCGGCGACCAGGGCCCAGCCGTCGACCAGCACGAAGAAGATCAGCTTGAACGGCAGCGAGACCACCACCGGCGGCAGCATCATCATGCCCATCGACATCAGGACCGAGGCGACCACGAGGTCGATGATCAAAAACGGCAGGAACAGCAGGAAGCCGATCTCGAAGGCGCGTTTCAGCTCGGAGATCATGAAGGCCGGCACCAGGATGCGCAGCGACATCTCCTCCGGCGTCGCCGGCGGCGGCTCGCCGGAGAGGTCCATGAACAGCTTCAAATCCTTTTCGCGGACGTTCTTCTGCATGAAGCCGCGCAAGGGGACCGAGGCGCGCTGCAACGCGTCCTCGACGCCGATCTGGTTGGCGACCAGCGGCTTGATGCCGTCGTCATAGGATTTCTGCAGCACCGGGCCCATCACGAAGGCGGTGAGGAACATCGCAAGCGCGATCATCACCGAGTTCGGCGGTGCGGTGGCGGTGCCGAGCGCGGTGCGCAGCAGCGACAGCACGACCACGATGCGCGTGAACGACGTCATCATGATCAGAATTGACGGAGCGATCGACAGCACCGTGAGCAGCGCGATCAGCTGGATCGCGCGCTCGGTCACGCCGCCATTGCCGCCGCCGAGATTGATGCTGATATCCTGCGCCATCGCCGGATCAGCGAGGGATCCGGCGGCGATCAGGACAGCGATAAAAAAAACTCTACGCGGGACTGCCCCTGGTCTCACGAAGGATTCTTCGGTCGGCCGAGCAGCGAGGCCATCTCATCCTCGAGATTTTCGAACCCGCTCTTCTGTCCGCCGGCGGGCGGGGCGGGCGGCTCGCTGCGCTGCGGGCGCGCCGGCGGCGCCTCGGGCGCAACCGGCGGCGCGACGGTCTCGCCGGCGCCGGTCGGGCGGCGCAGCGCCGCTTCGAGCCGTTGCGCCATCTCGGCGAGATTGGCGTCGGCGTTCGATGGAGGCGGCGCAGCCGAAGGCGCCTGCGTCGCAGTCGGCGGCGGTGCCTGGGGAGGCGGTGGCGGCGGCGTCACGGCGCGCTCGGTTGTGCGCAGCGGCGGCGGCGCCTTCGGCGGCTCGGCGGCGCGCGGCGGACGCGGGACCACCGGCTCGGAGCGCGGCGGCAGGCGTGGCGGCATCGGATCGGGCCGCGGCTCGCCGCGTTCGGGCGTAAAGCCGGCGAGCGGATCGCTGCGACGCTCGGCGAGCGGCGGCGGGGGCCGGCGCAGTTCGTCGGCGAAGGAGGGCCGCGCCTGACGCGGCGGCAGCTCCGGCTCGGGAAGCTCGAAATTGTCGGAGCGGGCGGCTTCGCTCTCGTTCCAGGCTGCATCCGGAAGCGGCGCCACGCGCGGCGGCGCGGCATCGGCTGCGACCGCGGGGCGGGTCGACATTTGATCGCGCGCGGGCATCGCGCGGACGATATTCGGCTCGACGACGATATCAGTGGGGCCGCCGATCATCAGGAGATGCTCGATATTGTCGCGGCGGACCAGCACCAGGCGGCGCCGCCCGTCGACGGCGGCAGCGTCGATCACCGCCAGGCGCGGCATGCGTCCTCGGTTGGCGTTGGCCCCGAGGCGGTTTCCGGCGAAGCGGCGGACGAGCCATGCGGTCACGCCGATCAGCGCCAGCACGACAACGAATGCCAAGACGAATGTAATGACCTGCATATTGGAGTCCCCGGCCATCTTGGCCTTCCTCAGCTTTCGCCATCAACGGGCGCGGATTGACAGGTGCGGTTTGCGCAGCGAATCGCGCCCGAGATTCGCCTTATTTCTTAATTCCCAGCGGCTTGCAGCCCACTGTTCTATTAATAAACCAAGAATCGCTTGTCCCAAAACGACTTCTCAGTGCCCCACACTGTCTTGGTTTGTGCTGGTTAACGCAGCATTCGTGGCGAAAATGCGCTCGCAGGCTGCAGTTGCGGCGTTCTCCACGGATCCGTCCGGCATTTTAACCACCCGTTAACCATACACCGGGCAAATTCTGCCTACCTCGGAAGAGCCCAGAGGTTGACGGAGCCGCGGCGATGGCCATGAACGATCTCCCGATCCTGTCGGCGTTGCGCACCAAGATGCAGTGGCACCAGGAGCGCCAGCGGGTGCTCGCCGAGAACATTTCCAATTCCGACACGCCGAGCTTCCGGCCGCGCGACCTGGTCGAGCCGAAGTTCGACCGGGCCGGTGCCACGGTCGGCGGCGGCGTGGGGACGCTGCCGATGATGCAGACCAGCACCACCCACATGGCGGCGTCCGGGGCGCCCGACAGCTTCGACAACGATCGCGGCAAGAGCGGGTTCCAGACCCGTCCGGCCGGCAACGCGGTCAATCTCGAGGAGCAGATGCTGAAGGTGTCGGCCAACCAGATGGACTATGCGGCCGTCACCTCGCTCTACAGCCGCAGCCTGCATCTCCTGAAAACCGCGATCGGCAAGGGCTAGGGCATGACCCGGAAAAGTGTGCAGCGGTTTTCCGTCGCGACAAACGCGGAACGCGTTTGCGCGGAGATCATGCCCCAACCAGCAAAAGCCTGACGGCGGCAGGAGGATCCCATGGCAGATGGAACAAGCGATTTCGCCCGCTCGATGAGCATCGCGACCTCAGGCCTGCGGGCGCAAGCGGGGCGCATGCGTGTGATCTCGGAAAATATCGCCAATGCCGATTCGACGGCGCAGACCGCGGGCGGCGACCCCTACCGCCGCAAGGTGCCGACCTTCTCCTCCACGCTCGATCGCACGCTCGACGCCCAGGTCGTGGCGCTGGGCCGGATCCGCCCCGACCAGTCTTCGTTCCGGGTCAAGCACGAGCCGGGCAATCCGGCGGCGGACGCCTCGGGCAACGTCAAATATCCGAACGTCAATGCGATGGTCGAAATGACCGACATGCGCGACGCCCAGCGCTCCTACGAGGCCAACCTCAACATCATCAGCGCGACGCGGCGGATGATCCAGCGCACGCTCGACATCCTCAAGTCCTGACGCAACAAGAACAGGGAACGTAAATCATGGCTTCACCGACAGTCGCCGCCAACGCCTACGCCAACCTCGCCAAGATGATGGAGCGCGGCGGCGCCGAGAAGGCCGGGCAGGCCGTCGCCGGCCCATCCTTCAGCGCGCTGCTGAAGGACTCCGTCGGCAGCGTGCTGGAGGCGGGCAAGAAGTCCGACGCGCAGACCATGGCGATGGCCTCCGGCAAGGCGAATGTGATGGACGTGGTGACGGCGGTCGCCGACACCGACGTTGCGGTGTCGACGCTGGTCTCGGTGCGCGACCGCGTGATCCAGGCCTATGAAGACATCATGAAGATGCCGATTTGATTTCACTGTCGTTCCGGGGCGCGAAGCGAACCCGGAACCTCGAGATTCCGGATTCGCGCTACGCGCGCCCCGGAATGACGAAACAAGTTGCAAGAAGCGAGAACTCAACAATGACCGGCCCCGAAACCCTCGACGTGGCGCGCGATGCGATCTGGACCATCGTGGTGGTGTCGTCGCCCCTGATGGTGGTCGGCCTCGTGGTCGGCGTCGTGGTGTCGCTGTTCCAGGCGCTGACGCAAATCCAGGAACAGACCCTGATTTTCGTGCCGAAGATCCTCGCGATCTTCGTCACATTGCTGCTGGCGCTGCCGTTCATGGCGGACTCGCTCTCCAGCCACATGATGCGGATTTCATCGCGAATCATCGGCGGTTGATGCACTAATGCCGCGGTCATGCGCATCGATGTCTCCCTGCTGCCGGCGCTGGCCGCGATCTTCGTGCTGGTCTTCGCGCGCGTGGGCGCGATGGTGATGCTGCTGCCCGGTTTCGGCGAGAGCAACATCCCGGCGCGGGTCAAGCTGTCGATCGCGCTGTTGCTGACGCTGATCATCCTTCCCCTGCATCGCAACGCCTATCATGTCGACCTGACGTCGATCTCCTCGCTTGGCGTCCTGATGGTGCATGAGCTCATCATCGGCATCGTGCTCGGCGCGACCGCGCGGGTGACGCTGTCGGCGCTCAACGTCGCGGGCTCCGTGATCGCGCAGCAGCTCGGCCTCGGCTTCGTCACCGCGGTCGATCCGACCCAGGGGCAGCAGGGCCAGATCATCGGCAACTTCCTCACCATCCTCGGCCTCACGCTGCTGTTTGCGACCGACAGCCACTATCTCGTCATTGCGGCGCTGAGCGAGAGCTACCGGATCTTCTCGCCGGGCGAGATCATGCCGACCGGCGACATCGCCGCGCTTGCGACCTCGGCTTTCTCCGCCGCCTTCAAGATCGGCCTGCAGCTGTCCGCGCCGTTCCTGGTGTTCGGCCTGGTCTTCAACATCGGGCTTGGCGTGCTGGCGCGGCTGATGCCGCAGATGCAGGTCTATTTCGTCGGCGTGCCGCTCTCGATCATGGTCGGGTTCCTGATCTTCGGCGTCGTGCTCGCCGCGATGATGAACACCTATCTCGACTATTTCCTCGGCGTCATGCGCCAGCTCGCTCCGATGAATTAGGGGGGAAGAAGTGGCGGACGATACCGAAGACAAAACAGAAGACCCTACGCAAAAACGTCTCGATGAAGCCCTCGAGAAAGGTGACGTCGTCAAGAGCCAGGAGGTCAACACCTGGTTCGTGATCGCCGGCGGCACCTTGGTGCTGTCGACCTTCTCGGGCTCGATCGGCAGCGGCATCTTGATGCCGCTGCGCAACCTGATCGCCAATTCATGGATGATCCGCACCGACGGCGCCGGCCTGCTGGCGCTGACACAGTCGCTCGGCTACGCGGTGGTCGCCGCGATCGGGGTGCCGTTCCTGTTGCTGGCGCTGGCCGCGATCGCGGGCAACATGGTGCAGCATCAGCTGGTGTGGTCGGGCGAGCAGCTGAAGCCGAAATTCTCCAAGATCTCGCCGGCTGCCGGCTTCAAGCGGTTGTTCGGCAAGCAGGCGGTGGCGAATTTCCTGAAGGGGCTGTTCAAGCTGATTGCGCTCGGCGCCGTGATGGTCGCGGTGCTGTGGCCCGATCGGATGCGGATGGAATCCTTCCTGCGGGTCGATCCGGCCGAGCTGCTGCCCGCCATCACCGGCATGACGGCGCACCTGTTGGCGGCGGTGGTGGCCATCCTCGCTGCGGTCGCGATCGCCGATTACTTCTTCCAGTACCGGACCTGGTACGAGCGTCACAAGATGTCGCTGCAGGAGATGAAGGAGGAGTTCAAGCAGTCGGAAGGCGACCCGCACGTCAAGGGCAGGATCAAGCAATTGCGGGTCCAGCGCGCCAAGAAGCGCATGATGGCCCAGGTTCCGAAGGCCTCGGTGATCATCACCAACCCGACCCACTATTCGGTGGCGCTGGCCTACGACCGCAGCATGTCGGCGCCGATCTGCGTCGCCAAGGGCGTCGACAATCTTGCCTTCAAGATCCGGGAGATCGCCAAGGAGCACGACATTCCGATCGTGGAGAACGTGCCGCTGGCCCGGGCGCTCTATGCGACGGTCGAGCTCGACCGGGAGATCCCGGTCGAGCACTATCACGCGGTTGCCGAAATCATCGGCTACGTGATGCGGCTGAGGCGCGGCCTGTCTGGCCTGCGGCAGTAAGGGGCGGAAAACCCGCTTGAAATGCGCGTAACTTGCGAAATTGACGCCTGTTGGACTTGCGTTTTCGGGTCCGATTCAGGCACTCAGGGGCGAGGTGGCCGGCCGGTCGCCTTCGTGATGCAGACGAGCCATGTCTCTCCAGATGACCGCCGATAGCAACGATCCTTCCGTGACCGAGCCGTTCGTGGCCCACGGGCCAGCGCGGCGGAACGGCAGCATCCTGCTGGTGGTCCTGATCGCCGCCGGCATCGTCGCGGTGGCGGTCTGGCTGATGACCATCGGCCGCACCGAGGCGCAGCCCTATATCCTCGGCGTACTGGCGCTGCTCGCCACCGTCGGGCTGTTCAACCTGTTCGCCCTTGCCGCCGGCATCATCCGCTTCTCCGACCGTGCCACCGATGATCCGGTGATGGCGCGGATCGCCGACCAGGCCCAGGAAGGGCTCGTCGTCACCGACTCCCGCGGCCACGTGGTCTATTCCAACGCCGCCTATCTCACGCTGACCGGCGCGGCCGGGCCGCAGGACGTCCGTCCGGTCGAGCGCGTCTTCATCGGCAACCCCGACGTCTCCGAGGCCGTGTTCCGCCTTTTGAAGGCTGCCCGCGAGGGCAAGCGGCAGCAGGAGGAGGTCCGCGTCGCCGGCCAGGAGGCCGGCCAGGGCCGCTGGCTGCGCCTGCGGGTACGCCCGCTCGGCGAGGGCAAGCGCGATGCGAAATATGCGGTTTGGTCGATCGCCGACGTCACCCGCGACCGCGAGCGCCAGGAAGACGTGTTCCAGGAGCTGCGGCACGCGATCGAATATCTCGATCACGCGCCATGCGGCTTCTTCTCGGTCAATCCGGCCGGCGAGATCGCCTATGTCAACGCCACGCTGGCCAACTGGCTGGACTACGATCTGGCCGAGATCGGCTCGGGCGGCCTGAAACTGACCGACATCGTCTCGGGCGACGGCGCGGCGCTGTTGACCTCGATTGCGGCGGTGCCGGGCGAGGTCAAGACCGAGGTGTTCGACATCGACCTGCGGATGCGCGGCGGCAAGACCGTGCCGGTGCGGCTCTATCACAAGCTCGCCTTCGGCGCCGACGGCGCGGCGGGCGCCTCGCGCACGCTGGTGATCAGCCGCGCCCGCGACGAGCATTCCGATCCGGAGCGCGCCGCCGAGGTGCGCTTCATGCGCTTCTTCGACCATACGCCGATGGCGATCGCGACCGTCGATCGCGGCGGCAATGTGGTCGGCGCCAATGCGCGCTATGCCAAGCTGGCGCAGGGCCTGAATGGCGACGGCGGCGCCGCCAAGTCGATCTTCCGCGCCGTCAATCCGCGCGACCGCGGCCTCTTGATCGCCGCGATCAACCAGGCGGCCGAGGGCCAGGGCGACATCGCGCCGGTCGAGGTGATGCTCGACGGGGCCAAGGAGCGCTTTGCCCAGTTCTTCGTCACCACCGTCGAGAAGGACGAGCGCGACGCCGAGACCGCGATCGTCTACATGCTCGAGACCACCGAGCGGCGCGCACTGGAAAACCAGATCAACCAGTCGCAGAAGATGGAGATGGTCGGCCAGCTCGCCGGCGGCATCGCACACGACTTCAACAACGTGCTGTCGGCCATCATGATGGCCAACGACTTCCTGCTGAACGCGCACAAGCCGACCGACCCGTCGTTCCAGGACATCATGCAGATCAAGCAGAACGCCACCCGCGCCGCGACGCTGGTGCGGCAGCTGCTTGCATTCTCGCGCCGCCAGACGCTGCGGCCGCAGGTGCTCGATCTCGGCGATGCATTGAGCGACCTCACCATGCTGCTGCGCCGGCTGATCGGCGAGAAGGTCAAGCTCGACCTGGTGCATGGCCGCGACCTGTGGCCGGTGAAGGTCGACGTCTCGCAGTTCGAGCAGGTGGTGGTCAATCTTGCGGTCAACGCGCGCGATGCGATGCCCGACGGCGGCAAGCTGATCATCCGCACCGCCAATGTGCCGACCGAGGAAGCCGCCCAGCTCGCCAACAAGGGCATGCCGGCGGCGGACTATGTGAAGATCGAGATCGCCGACACCGGCACCGGCATTCCGGCCGAGATCATCGACAAGATCTTCGAGCCATTCTTCTCGACCAAGGAAGTCGGCAAGGGGACCGGTCTCGGCCTGTCCACCGTCTACGGCATCGTCAAGCAGACCGGTGGCTTCGTCTATGTCGATTCCGTGCCGGGCGGCGGCACCACGTTCCGGATCTATCTGCCGCGGCATCGCCAGGAGCAGGAGGTCGCACCGGAGGCCCAGGTCGGCAACGGCGCGGCCAAGGAAACCGCCGTGGAAGCCGCCAAGCCGAAGCCCGATCTCACCGGGCAGGGCACCATCCTGCTGGTGGAGGATGAGGACGGCCTGCGCTCGCTCAATGCGCGCGGCCTGCGTTCGCGCGGCTACAGCGTGATCGAGGCGGCGAACGGCGTCGAGGCGCTCGAGGCGTTCGAGGAGAAGAACGGCGCCGTCGATCTCGTCGTCTCCGATGTCGTGATGCCGGAGATGGACGGCCCGACGCTGCTGAAGGAAATGCGCAGCCGCAACGCGGAGCTGAAGATCATCTTCGTCTCAGGCTATGCCGAGGACGCGTTCGAGAAGAGCCTGCCGGAGAACCAGCAGTTCGCGTTCCTGCCGAAGCCCTTCACGTTGACGCAGTTGGTCGCCGCGGTGAAGGAAACCATGACGGCGAACTAGCCGCGCGGCGATGCGCGTTACGGATTCACCTGTTCCAGGGACGTGGCGGGCGGGTGCTGTTCCGGTTGATCCTCGGCCGCATATCGGGGCAGGACGCGCCGTCGCATCCACAAGGACCATAGTGTCACATCTCCGCGACCGAGGGCCGCAGCCGCGGTTCCCGTTTCCCGCTTCACTTTTAACCGGCCCTGCCCATCTTAGGGGCGTTTCCCCATGCCGGGGAATCCTTTGAGGAAACCAACATGAATTTCTCGCAACGCACGCGTGGAATTGTTCGGGCGATCGCCGTCGCGATGGCGCTGGCGCTGCCCGTGATGATGACCGTTTCGGCGGCCGACGCCCGCGTTGGCGGTGGCGGCTCGCGCGGCTCGCGGACATTCTCCGCGCCGCCCTCGACCAACACGGCGCCGGGCTCGGTTGCGCCGATGAACCGCACCTTCAGCCAGCCTGGTAGCCCGAACATGGGTGCGCCGGCGGCGGCGAATTCCGGCGGCCTGTTCGGTCGCGGCGGAATGGGCCGCGGCCTGCTCGGCGGCCTGGCCGCGGGCTTCCTTGGCGCCGGCCTGTTCGGCATGCTGTTCGGCGGCGGGCTGTTCTCGGGTCTCGGTGGCCTGTCGTCGATGCTCGGCCTCTTGCTGCAGATCGGTCTGATTGTGCTCGTGGTTCGCCTTGCGATGTCGTGGTGGCAGCGCCGCAACACGCCGGCAGCCGCCTATGCCGGTGGCCCCGACGTCGGCCCCGGTCCGCAGGCGAACGCCCGCTCGGGCTTCGGCTTCGGGCTCGGCGGATCGAATGCGCCGGTCGAGATCGCGCCAGGCGACTATGAGACGTTCGAACGGCTGCTCGGCGACATCCAGACCGCGTGGTCGAACGAGGACATCGCGAAGCTGCACACGCTCGCGACGCCGGAGATGGTGTCGTACTTCTCGAAGGATCTCGAGGAGAACAAGGCGCGCAACGTCACCAACAAGGTGACCAATGTGAAGCTGCTGCAGGGCGATCTGGCGGAAGCCTGGCGCGAAGGCGACAGCGAGTATGCGACGGTCGCGATGCGCTACTCGCTGGTCGACACCGTGCTCGAGCGCGGCACCGGCCGTCAGGTCGGCGGCAGCACGCAGCCGGAGGAGGTCACGGAGGTCTGGACCTTCGTGCGCCAGCGCGGCGGCAATTGGGAACTTTCGGCGATCCAGCAGACCAACTGATCGATTGCCGGAGATGACAGATAGAAGGCGCCGCGGCCTGGTCCGCGGCGCTTTTGTTTTGGCGGTCATTCACATGTCGCGGCGCCGGAATATCCGGAGGGCCAGCGGGTTGATCTCAGCGGACCATAACAACCATCGGGAGGATTAAGATGAAGATCGTTGCGCAGATCGCGGTTCCGGCCTGTCTTGCGTTCGTCGTCGTGGCCGCGCCGCCGGCGGCGGCGCAGACCGCCGACACCAGCTTCTTCCTGACCAGCAACGGCATCGGCAACGGCGGCAATCTCGGCGGGCTCGCTGGCGCCGACAATCATTGCCAGACGCTGGCGCAGGCCGCCGGCTTCGGTGCGCCGAAGACCTGGCGCGCCTATCTCTCGACCCAGGCGGCCGACGGCAAGGCCGCGGAGAATGCGCGCGATCGCATCGGCAAGGGACCTTGGAAGAATGTAAAGGGCGTCGTCGTCGCCAAGGACGTCGCCGACCTGCACAGCGCCGGCAACAATCTCACCAAGCAGACCGCCCTGTCCGAGAAGGGCGAGGTCGTCAACGGTGCCGGCGACACGCCGAACCGCCACGACGTGCTGACGGGATCGCAAGCAGACGGTACGGCGTTTGCGGCCGGCGAGGACCGCACCTGCAAGAACTGGACAAGCAGCACGCAAGGCGCCGCCATGCTCGGGCATTTCGACCGCAAGGGCCTGCGCGACGACGAGCCGTCAAAATCCTGGAACACGTCGCATCCCTCGCGCGGTCCCGACGGCGGCTGCTCGCAGGCCGACCTGAAGAGCACCGGCGGCGACGGCTTGCTGTACTGCTTCGCGGCGAATTGAGGGGAGCGCATCTGCTCCGTCATTGCGAGCGCAGCGAAGCAATCCATCCTGCCGTGCGCGCGGAGCGATGGATTGCTTCGTCGCTCCGCTTCTCGCAATGACGGGATCGTCCGGCCGCGCTCAGCTCTTCTTACGCTTGACGGTCTTCTTAACTGTCTTCTTTTTCTTCGCGGTTTCCTTCTTCGCCGCGAAATAGGCTTCGACCTTCTTCGAGGAATGTCCGACGGCTGCGACCGCGGTCTTGAGCCGGGCAGGGGTCACCTTGAACTTCTTCGACCAGTAGCGGACCTCGTAGGGCTCGCTGATCGCGATCCGCGCGCGGTCGGCGGCCTTGTGTCGCTGCTCCTTGAAATGGGCTTCCACCTTCTTGGCGGAATGTCCGACCTTCTTGACGGCGGCTTTCAGCTTCGCCGGCGTGACCTTGAACTTCTTGGACCAGTACGCAACTTCGTAGGACTCGCTCAACGCGATCAGAGCGCGATCTGCCGCGCCCCGCTTCTTCTTGCTATCCGCCATAAGATGATCCCTCATCGAAGATTCGACGTTGGAACCTTAGCAGCCTCCGCGCGGTTCGCACAGGCGGCCGCGCGCGGTGGACGATCTGACCGCGGCGCGGCTACGATCGAGCTGAAGCAAAGCGATGCGGCGAAGTTTTCGGAGGTAAATGCATGCACTATCAGCTTTACTACTGGCCGATGATCCAGGGCCGCGGCGAATATGTCCGCCTCGCGCTCGAGGATGCAGGCGCCGGCTACACCGATGTCGCGCGGGCCAAGGGCGGCACGGGCGCCATGATGAAGATGATGGAGGCACACAAGGGCACTCCGCCCTTCGCGCCGCCCTTCCTCAAGGCCGGCAGTCTCGTGATCGGGCAGACCGCCAACATCCTGCTCTATCTCGGCGCGCGCCACGGCCTGGCGCCGAAGGCGGAGGGCGGAAAGCTCTGGGTGCACCAACTGCAGCTGACGATCGCGGACTTCGTGCTGGAGATCCACGACACCCATCATCCGCTCGGGCCGTCGCTGTATTACGAGGACCAGAAGGCGCCGGCGAAGAAGCGCACCGAGGAGTTCTGGGATTCGCGGGTGCCGAAATATCTCGGTTATTTCGAGGACCTCGTGCAGGCCAACCGCGGTGCGTTCGTCACCGGCCGCCGGCTGACCTACGCCGACCTGTCGCTGTTCCAGATCGTGGAAGGCCTGCGCTATGCGTTTCCGAAGCGGATGGCGGCGTTCGAGAAGAAGATCCCGCGCCTGATCGCGCTGCGCGATCGCGTCGCCGAGCGGCCGAACATCAAGGCGTATCTGGCCAGCGAGCGGCGGATTCCCTTCAACGAAGAGGGCATTTTCCGGCGCTACAAGGCGCTGGATTAATAGGCACCGTCATTCCGGGGCGCGAAGCGAACCCGGAATCTCGCGCCACAATCTCTGGATTCCGGGTTCACGCTCCGCGTGCCCCGGAATGACGGCGTGGAAGGCTACCGGCTCCGCCCATCCACCGGCGTCATCGCGATCTTCGACAGATCGATGCCATCGATGCAGCTGACATTCAGCGCCACGATGTCGGTGCCATCGGGCTTCTTGCCGCGCGCGAACACGTCGACGCCGCAATCGACGCAAAGCTGATGGCGGATCGCATGGCGGTTGAAGAGATATTCCTTGAGGTTCTCGGCGCCGGCGCGAAGCTGGAAGCTCGACGGCGGCATGAACACGAAGTGCAGGCCCTTCTTGGTGCAGATCGAGCAGTTGCAGGCCGTCACCATGGCCATATCGGTGGTGCATTCGAAGCGGACCTGTCCGCAATGGCAACCGCCGGTGTAGGTCTTGCTCTCCGCCATGATGATTCCTCACCACAGCCCGGGCACGAGGCGGTAGCGCACCCGTGCCGCATAATCGGCGTAGCCTGACAATCCCGTCACCAGCGTGCGCTCCTCGATCCCTGTGCGGATCGCAAACATCACGAAGAACACCGGCACGAAGGCGAGGCCCCACCAGGAGCCGAGCGTCAGCGGCACGCCGATGAAGAACAGCATCACGCTCGTATACATCGGATGGCGGACCAACGCGTAGGGACCGGTCGAGATGACGTGATGGTCGCGCTCGGTCTGGACCTTCACGACCGGCGCGGCGAACGAGTTGGTGCGGAACACCCAGAGGATCAGCACGGTCGACAACAGGTACAGCGCAAGGCCGAGTACGATCAGCGGCACGCCGTCATTGACACCGTCAAAGCGCCGGTCGAGCCCCATCGCGACGAACCACAGCACGGCAACGACCAGGAACACCAGCATGAACCGCTTGTCCTCGGTGGGCTGGCCTTCACGCGCGGTGAGGCGCATGCGCTCGGCCAGCAGCCCGGGATCGACCTTGGCGAGCCACAGCCCGCAGGCCGGGCCGATCACGGCCGAGGCGATCAGATAGGCCCATGCTCCGGGCCAGTGCAGCGTACCTGCGAAGGCAAACAGCAGCACGGCCATGGCGATGACGAAGAAGGTATTCTGCAGAAGGAGCTTTGCGATCATGAGCGGCTCCGCGCGATTCCAGTCGATATTATCGCACCCTTTTCCCGGCAAACATGCGACCGCAGCGATCAACTTTCGGAGCAGGCGCGACGTTCCTGCGTCGCGACTGTATTGACAATCATATAAGCAATTGCTTATATATTTTCATGCCCGTCGCCACGCAGTTGACCGATGTGTTGAAGACCCTCGCGGACCCGACGCGGCGGGCGGTGTTTGAGCGGATCGCGCGGGAAGGCGAGATCGCCGCGACCGGCCTGGTGCAGGGTTCAAAGGTGTCGCAGCCGGCGGTGTCGCAGCATCTGCGCGCGCTGCGCGATGCCGGGCTGGTCGCCGAGCGGCGCGAGGGCCGGCATATCCATTATCGCGTCGCGCCGAAGGGGCTCGGCCCGCTGATCGACTGGCTCGGCCATTACGAGACGTTCTGGGCCGAGCGCTTTGCAAACCTGGAACGGCTGCTGAAGGAGAGTGAGTGATGGGTGAGGCGCACGCGATCACGGTCGAGAAGGTGCTGCCCTACGCGGCCGAGAAGATCTGGCGGACGCTGACGACGAGCGATCGGATCGCGAAATGGCTGATGCCGAACGATTTCGCGCCGGCCGTTGGCCATCGCTTCAATTTCCACACCAAGCCGATGGGCGACTGGGACGGTGTCGTGCATTGCGAGGTGCTGGATTGCGATCCGCCGCGTCTGTTGCGCTACTCCTGGAAGGGCGGCGCTGATACCAATCCGGAATACGGCTCGAAGCTCGATACGATCGTCACCTGGACGCTGACGCCGGTCGAAGGCGGCACCCATCTGCGGATGGTGCATGACGGCTTCGTGCTGCCGGGCAACCGCTTCGCCTTCGACATGATGAGCCCGGGATGGGGCCGGGTGCTCGACGCCATCGCGCGCATCACCGGCGAAGGCTGATCACTCGTTGTTGCCGCGACGAACCGTGATCGAGGCGTCGGTCTTGCTGCGGGTGCATTCGAGGTTGAGGCGGCGATAGCGCATCGTGATGGTGTTGCCGCGCAAGATGCCCATGCGCTTCAGGCAGCGCGAGGTGCCGGTGACGGCGTCGTCCTTCGGCACAGTGAAGATCAGCGCCGTGGCGGAGCCGACCAGGTTGAAGAACTCCGCCTTCATCTTGCGATCGGTCTTGGCGTAGAGCTCGATCGAATAATCCTTGCCGCGGCAGCCGAGCGACAATTCCTTCGCCGCCGGGTGCGTGAGGTAGGTGATGTTGGCGGCGCTGAAATTGACCTTCAGCCCGTCGATCTGGCCGGCGAGCTGCTTGGCGATGTCAACGCAGGGATCGGCATGCACAGGCGCTGCGACGAAGACCGTCGCCAGCGCGATCAGCGCGGCCGGCAGAGTGGAGCGGATGCCCAAAGGCAAGCGTCGGCGCAACGATGCTGTCACGAAATACCCCCCGCGGTATGAAAATACGCGAAGTTACATGCAGGCTCCCGCGGAGCGCGTCAATATGGCGACGTCAGGGCGAACACTTGCCGTCCTGCGCCTTGGAAGTCCCGGCGGCCCGGCGCTCGCAATCATTGCCATAGGTCTTGCCGTCGCAGCCGCATACGGGCTTGAAGATCTTGTTGCAGATCGTCGGGCGGAACGCGCAGGTGCCGGTCTGGTCGAAGCGGCCGCAGGTCCCGGGCTTGAACTGGCAGAACTGGCCGCGACTGCTGCATTGCAGGCCGGCAAGGCCGCCGCACGGCTTGCCGAGGCGGGCGGCATCGGCGCCGGTCGAGACCGCGATCAGCAAGGCCAGCGCCGCGAACCAGATGAAGAGCGCTGTCTTCATGAAGGTCTCCTGATGGTTTCCTGATGGTTTCCTTGGCCGTTTCGCGGCTTGCCGGCGTTGTGGCAACCTGGGATTACGATCGCATGAAACATAGCACGTGGATTGCCGGTCCCGCGCATGGCTGGAAGGCGGCCGGCTTCCCTTTCCTTTGTCGGAAAAAGGCTTAGAACGGCTCTACATTGCCGGCGGCCCCGCGGCCGGCATCGGCCTTTCGAAACCGACGAGCAGCTCATGAACGCCCCCTCAGCCTTCCCCGACCAGCAGAAGCCCGTTCCGCCCTACAAGCACACGCCTCTGTTCCCGCTTGGTGCCGACACCACGCCCTACAAGAAGGTGACGAGCGAGGGCGTCCGGGTCGAGAAGGTGTTGGGCAAGGACATGCTCGTGGTGTCGCGGGAGGCGCTGCGCGCGCTCTCCGAGGCCGCCTTCGGCGACATCAACCACTATCTGCGGCCGGGCCACCTGAAGCAGCTGCGCTCGATCCTTGAGGACAAGGAAGCCAGCGACAACGACAAGTTCGTCGCCTTCGACTTCCTGAAGAATGCCAACATCGCGGCCGGCGGCGTGCTGCCGATGTGCCAGGACACCGGCACCGCGATCATCATGGGCAAGAAGGGATGCAACGTCATCACCGACGGTGACGACGAGGCCGCGCTGTCCGAAGGCGCGCGCGATGCCTATCTGCGCCGCAATCTGCGCTACTCGCAGGTAGCTCCGTTGTCGATGTATGAGGAGAAGAACACCGCCAACAACATGCCGGCGCAGTGCGAGATCTACGCCGAGGGCGATGATGCGTACAAGTTCATGTTCATGGCCAAGGGCGGCGGCTCGGCCAACAAGAGCTTCCTGTTCCAGGCGACGCCGTCGGTGCTGACCAGGGATCGCCTGCTCGCCTTCCTGAAGGAGAAGGTGCTGACGCTCGGCACCGCGGCGTGTCCCCCTTATCACCTTGCGATCGTGATCGGTGGCACCTCGGCCGAGCTTTGCATGAAGACCGTGAAGCTCGCCTCGGCGCGCTATCTCGACGCGCTGCCGACCCACGGCTCGGCTGATGGCAACGCGTTCCGCGATCTCGAGATGGAGCAGGAAATCCTCAAGATGACGCAGTCGCTCGGCGTCGGCGCCCAGTTCGGCGGCAAGTATTTTTGCCACGACGTGCGCGTGATCCGCATGCCGCGCCACGGCGCCTCGCTGCCGATCGGGTTAGGGGTCTCCTGTTCGGCGGACCGCCAGGTGCTCGGCAAGATCACCAGGGACGGCGTCTATCTCGAGGAGCTTGAGCACAACCCGGCGCAGTATCTGCCCGCGGTCGAGCAGTCGCTCGGCGGCGAGGTCGTCAAGATCGACCTCAACAAGCCGATGAAGGAGATCCTCGCGACGCTGTCGCAATATCCGATCAAGACCCGCGTCTCGATGACCGGCACCATGATCGTCGCGCGCGACTCCGCGCACGCCAAGCTGCGCGAGCGGCTGGAGAAGGGCGAGCCGCTGCCGGACTATTTCAAGAACCATCCGGTCTATTACGCCGGCCCGGCCAAGACACCCGACGGCTACGCCTCGGGCGCGTTCGGCCCGACCACGGCGGGGCGCATGGATTCCTTCGTCGACCAGTTCCAGGCCGCGGGCGGCTCGATGGTGATGGTCGCCAAGGGCAACCGCGCGGTCGCGGTGCGCGAGGCCTGCAAGAAGCACGGCGGCTTCTACCTCGGCTCGATCGGCGGCGCCGCGGCGAACCTCGCCGAGCACTGCATCAAGAAGGTCGAGGTCGTCGAGTATCCCGAGCTCGGCATGGAAGCGATCTGGCGCATCGAGGTGGTCGACTTCCCGGCCTTCATCATCATCGACGACAAGGGCAACGACTTCTTCAAGGAATTGAATCTCGGTTGAGAATCCGGGTTGATTGCGGTCGGCCTCGACGGTTTTTCCAAGGGCTGGGTCGCCGTCACCATCGACGGCGACCGGCGCACGATTTCCTTTCACAGTGACATTGCGGACGCGCTGGCGCGTCCGTTCGATCGCGCCGGGATCGATATCCCGATCGGTCTGACCGATGACGGCGAGCGCGATTGCGACCTGCTTGCGCGCGTGAGATTGCGCCCGCACGCCTCGCGCGTCTTCACCGGCGCGCGGCGCTGGCTGTGGCAGCAGTTTGACGATCCCGATCTCGCGAATGCGGAAGCGGTGCGTCGCGGCCAGACCCGCGTGTCGCGCCAGCTCTGGCACATCGGGCCGAAGATCATGGAGGTCGACGCGCTCGTGCGCGCGAACGCCACGCGCGATATCCGCGAGGTGCATCCCGAACTGGTGTTCCTGCGGCTGAACCGCGGCGAGGCTTTGCCGCGCAAGAAGTCGGAGGAGGGCGATGCGCTCCGCTGCAGGCTGCTGAAACGATCAGGCTTCCGCGAGATCGATCGCTGGCTCATCGAGATGCGCATCGGCGCCGGCGCGAAGCGCGACGATGTGCTGGATGCGTGTGCAGTGGCGCTGGCTGCGCGCGAACCTTGCGGAAGCGTTCCCGAAGCGCCGCCGCGAGACGTGTACGGTCTGCCGATGCAGATCTGGTTCTAACTGCAGTTGGTCACCTGGTTGGAGCACAGGCTGCGCCACCAGCCGCGCACGCCGTCATGGCTCTCCACCAGTGCCCAGTGCCCGCTGCAGGCGAGGATGCGTTTCGGACCGTCGTCGGTATCGAACTCACCGCCGAGCTTGCGCAGCGCCGGCGTCCACTTGGCATCGACGAAGGGGGCCTGGAACAACCCGCCCATGCGGGTGTAGCCGTTGGCGTAGCTCGCGCCGACCTTGTTGGCGGCAACCCATCCGCGCCCGGCATAAGGCTTTGGCGCGTTGCGCGGATAGCGCTTGTCGTCCTCGTAGGCCTTGCCCGGCGGCATCGCGCCCTCGATCAGAAACCAGCCGTCCTTGAAGCCGATGATACGAAATTCGGTGAGCCAGCCGCCCTCCGGCGTGTTCTCGGCCCCGCCCATCTTGAGATGGTAGGGCGGCGGCAGCTTGCCGAGCACGCGTGCCTTCGCCGACGGCTCCGCGCGCACGTTGAGGCCTGCGAGGTCCTTGTCCTCCGACCAGGCGCCGAGGTCGCATGGTTCGGTGCCACCGGGCAGTGTGTTTCGCTTCGCGTCAAGTTCGGTCTGGCGCGCGGCAAAATCATTGTCCGCGCCGTCGGCATTTTTGGTCGCGATATCGCTGGGACCGCGCGGCTTCAGTTCGGCCGACAGGGCGCGCGTGCCATCCTTGCTGAGCGTCACGACCATCATCTGACGCGGCGCGAAGACGCTTGCCGGCATCTTCGGGTCGTCTGCGTTCGCGGCATAGACCGCGAGGTAGCCGGTGGTGCCGGCGGCATCCGTGCTGGAAGAGGTGCCCGCAACATATCCGGCCGGCACCAGCGCGACCGCGCTCGCGCGCCACGCCGGTTCGGCTTCGCTTGCTTGTTGCGCGGAAGCCGTCGCGGCTGATAACGCCATGACGGCAACGGATGTCAGGATGCGCATGCGTGTGCGCTTGCTGCGGTTACGCCCGCGTGCCGGTGAACGGGAAGCTGCCCATCGGGCCGATGCCCATCTCGCCGGAGATGCCGTCGCCGGAGACCTTGCCGGTGAATTCGAGCGTCAGCGGCATCGGGTTGGTGATGGAAACCTTCCAGGCGACGTCGTCGCCATTCACGGTGCCGTCGAAGATTTCGGTGGAATTGCCCTCGGCACCCTGCGTGCCGGTGAGCGTGCCGCCGGAGCTTGCCAGCGACAGCGTCGCCTTGCGCTCGCCCATCGGCGTCGTCATCGTGAGATTCCAGTTTCCGTCCACCGCCATTGACGTCTCCCCTCCAGGTAAAGCGCTCTCAAGCGAAATGGCTACCGTTTCGCGCGAAGAAAACGCGTGCGCGGGTATAGCCCATCTTGCCGCGCGCGCCTAGTTCGCGGCTGCGGCGATCAGGCGCGGGCGGCGGCGCGCAGCCGGCTTCCGACCAGGAAGCGGAAGGCGACATACTGGATCGCGAAGGCGGCGATCTTGGCGCCGACCAGCACCACCGACACGTAGAATGCCCACAGCTTCATGTCGCCGGTCGCCGCGATCGCAATGGTGCCGGCGGCGAGGATGAACATCAGCCCGGCCCAGGCGTAGCCGGCGAGGGTGGCGTATTCCGGAATCGTCTCGGTCACGATCGGCGGCAAATAGCGCAGCATCCAGCCGCGCTTGAGCATGATCGCGCCGATCGCGATGTGGCCGATCGCGGGTTTCGCCAGTACGAAGCGCGGATCGTTGGTGAAAAGCGTCGCGCCGCCGAGCACGATCACCAGCCCAAGGCTCGCCCAGGTCATGTAGCCGAGCGCCTGTCCCTTGACGCGCGCATAGACCACTTGTGCGATCGCGCCCGCGATCGCAACGCCGGTGGCGATCAGGACATTGTCGGTGGCGAAATAGACCACCAGGAAGACGATGGTGGAGAGGAAGTCGCTCGCAAGCCTGGCAAATACGCTCTTCATCGTCGTGGTTTCCGTTTCCTCGGGATATTGGTTGTGATGATGGTTAGCGTCTAGCGTGAGGGCAGCGCGCCGGCCGGCGGCGTCGCGCCCTTGGCCGCGCGATGGTGCGGATACCAGTGGGTGAAGTACACCGCCGCGTTACGTGCGGCGAAGGCGATCAAGAGGCCCGTCCACAGCGGCAGCGCCGGCACGTAAAGCACCGCAACGTTGCCGATCAGCATGAGTAGCATCGCGACGGTCCAGGCGCCGGTGATCAGGTAATTGGCGTGGATGAAGCCGGGCAGCTTCGCGGTTTCGGCATCGACCTGCTCCAGCGCATATTGCCGCGTGAAGGGATGGCCGATCATGATCGAGCCGAGCGACACCAGCAGCATGCCGGCATCGACCGCGATCTTCACCGCGATGCTGCTCGACGTCGCGTCGACGAAGATGAGGTAGAAGCCGACCGCGGCGAACACGATCACCGAACCGACGCCGAGGATCTTGATGCTGCGGCCGCGTGCGACATCGAACGCGATCACGGCAAGGCAGATCAGGGCGGCACAGAGCAGGCTCGCCGTGGCCGAGGTCACCAGCATCAGCATGGCGAAGGCGCCGTAGGGAGCGAGGATCAGGAAGATCGTCATGGTGAGCCTCATCGGCTAATCTTTACATCGTAAAGATACCCTAGAGGCGAGCAATGGAAGCGTCAAGCGAAATCTTTACAGTGTAAAAATCGTGAGGTGACTGGAAAAAATCCAGCTCTGACAGTGACATAAAGGTAGCCCAGCACTTGGCGCGCGCCATCCCGCATCGTTATGGCCGGGCATGGCCGTTGACGGGCGGCGTCGCTTCCGCTCGCTTATGTCCCGGCCATCCACGTCTTTCCCGCAAGTGGCGACCAAGACGTGGATGCCCGGCACGAGGCCGGGCATGACGAGCGAGGAATTGCTGCTCTGACGTCTGGGACGATCGACGATTACTCCGCGCCCACCCAATTGCCGTGGAATCCATCCGGCACGCGGTGGCCGAGATGGACCAGCGCGGTCGGGCCCGCTTCGACATCTTGCGCGTTGAACACGGCGAGGTCGCTGCGGTTTTCGCGGGCGCGCCAGACCACCGCGAGCAGCCAGCCGTCGCCTTCCGCGGCGTCAGCGCCGCGCTCGACGAAGACAGGCTCGGAGATCGTATCGCCGGCGGGCAGCAGATAGTGGCCGAGCCGCTTGCCACGGCCGTCGACATGCACGATGCCCGACAGCGCACCGAACATCGGCAGATCGGGGTTGGCGCAGGCATACCAGCCGTGATTGCTGGCAAATCCGGCGCGGCGATCGTCGACGCGGGGGAATTCGCCGGTGAGGTCGTCGAGATAGGTCTGCGTGAAGCGGTCGGTGTTGCCGGAGAGGTCGAAGGTCCAGCGGCAATAGCGTGCGCGGTTCTTCCGCGGGTCGGTCGGCGAGCCGTCGGGATGGTTGAACAGCGGCGCTTCCTCGAACTGCATCACGTCGGCGATGATGCGGTTGCCGTCCTCCCACGCGTTCATCACGTGGAAAACGTAGCAGGTCTCGGCGCGGAACCAGACGATGTCCTTTGACGCGCCGCTGCGCTTCATCACGCCGACATAGGCGCCTTTCTCCGGCTCCCAGGCA
>NZ_JAQOSR010000046.1:0-52716 GCF_046718885.1 Bradyrhizobium sp. UFLA01-814
GATTCCGACGGCAATTTAGCTTGGCCGACCATGTTCTGGTCAAGGATGCCGCGTTTGACAACGGTCTGCTCAAGATCGAGCTGGCGCGCGAAATTCCGGAAGCCATGAAGCCGCGGCGGATCGCAATCACGCAGCCGAGCCGGCCGCAACAGCTCGAGTCCGCTGCAGCCTGACAGCCGCGAGCCGCGTCCGGATCTGCCGCACGCGGCTTCAATCATTCAATTCTCGTCTTGGAACGGAGGCAAACATGCGGCCGACGACCGCGAACGTCATTTCCTTGAACACATCTGACCGCAAAGAGGCGCGGTTTAATCATCCCCGAGATGTCCTGGCGGATCTGTCCCTGACCACGGAAGAAAAACGCGCTCTCTTGGCGTCATGGGCGTCTGATGCTGCCGCGATTCCGTGCCGCCCAGACTTTCGGGCACCTCGGGATTTACGGTCACCGGTGAAGCTCGAGGCTATTCTCGACGCCCTATGCCGTCTCGACAGCGATCCTCATCATCCGCCGGGAGGTAGACCCCGTCGTCTTCGCTCAACCGCGCGTCCGCTCGCCGCTTAGGAGGGTGACATGAACGACATCAACCTTCCGAAACACATAGTGGACAGGATCGAAGCCCGCTGGTGCGCCCGGCAGGTCTCGACGCGAGATCGTCGACCGCCAGCTCGAACTGCTTCGGGCGCATCGCAACAACATCCAGCGGTATCGATGGCTACTCAGCACACAGCTGAGCGACCTCGAGCGCAACTTTATCGAACGACGTCTGTCCGAGGAATCGTCGGCGATGGAAAATCTGGCGGCTGACATTCCCCTTCTCGTTCATGAACAACCACTCGGCACGGCCAGTCGATCGGAAGGTGCCTCACCATGAGCACGACGAAATTTCTGATACGTGGAAGCCAAAAGGTTATTAGTCACTATCAGTTTTTGTTGGACACGGCCCAATCGGAACAGGAGCGGAACACGTTCGCGAAACGGATCGAGGAAGAGAAGCGGAACCTGGAACGGCTGCAGGCTGATCTCGCTCGGCCAGCCCAAGCGGCCTGATCAGTACCGTTCAAGGCAACGTGGACGGCAAGGCTTAGACGGCATGAGGACGCCAATATCGGTGAAGGACCTGGAGCTGATCGCGCTGCGCGAGATTCGCAGTTTTCCCGGCGGTGAATATGTGTGCCATGTGGAAGTTATTCCATCGAGCGCGGATTGGAGGCTTCATGCGACGGTCAGGGACGGCGCCGATCTCAACCGAATCCAGCACGCCGCGGGAGCCACGACGTTTAGATTGAAGCAACGGTATCAACTAAGAACCGATTGGTGACGACTTCAACTGTGAGGGGCGACAAAGGCCGCCTCAATTCACTCTGAAGAAGTGGCCCCAGCATCCGGATCATGCTGGGGCCAAGCCAAATCGCCGAGCCGCGTGCCGTATCGGTCTTGCCCTTGGCCAGCACCGGCACCGTCGAATGGGCGCCGCGCATGGACCCAACACGCCGCTTCCCGGATTGGTCCGGGCGCTTGGGGATGCCCGCCCCTGCGGTCACGTGAGTAATAGAACATCGTGCTTGTTTCCACTACGGCGGGCGCCGTCGGCGGCGCTGCGACGGGCGGGGTCATCGGCGCGCTAACCCAGGCGGGCGTGCCCGAAGATGAAGCCTCGCGATACGACGAAGGCGTTCGTCGCGGCGGCACGCTCGTCTCCGCGCGCGTCAACGAGCAGGATCGCTTGCGAACCGAGGCTGCGCGCCGCCCTTTTGGGATCGGCTGCGACCGCAGCTCCCCTCAGCCCCTCCAGAGTGAGCTCGCCCGAACTCTCCGGCATTCGCCAGGTCCGGCTCGTCTGCAACGAGTACGGTCGCTGCTTCCGCAGCCATGGTCCCCGCTACGTCCAGCGCTATTACGGCGATGACGGCTATGTGGCGCGCCGGAGCTACGGTTCCTACGGCGGCCCCGCCTACTATGATCGCGGCTATGGTTATTACGACAGCGGCCCCGGCGTCGGCTTCAGCTTTGGCACCCGCGGCCGGTAGCCGCTACACAGGGGCCGCTCCTTCGGAGCGGCCCCTCCTTTGCAGTAGCGGTGTGGCGGTCCGACCTCGACAAGAGATGACGTCTTGAGGAAGCAGCGCGAATTCTTCGTCGGCGTGAATCCTAACCACAGGGTCGGCATCCTGGGGAGCACTCGAGGTCTGCGCCACAGAGCGTCCGACTAAGTTACTAGGCGCGAGTGTCAGGAAAAACTGGAAACATCGGCCCGAGCGCGAGTTGGCTTCACAGTATTTTTCTTGCTGGAGCCGATACATGGTCGACGACGTGCCGCTCAGAAGCGTGGTGGATACGGTTTGGTGCCTCTATCGGGCAAAACATCGCGATGTCGACATTGCGGACAGCCGTCGTTGTCTGCTGGAGCGTCACCTTCAAGGGAGATGGGAAGCGAACGTGAGCGAAGCCGATGAACTCACTGGATTCGGCCTGGCTTATCTCGACCGTCTTCCCAAGGACGAATGTTGAGGCTGATGGAGGAGTTCGTCAGGTACGCGGTGATCGGCAGCGCAAGACCGGAGTGGACGCTGCTGGTCATTGCTGAACTCGCTTCAGCGGCCATCGTCTTACTCCTCGGAGCGATGCTTCCTATCTAACGGATCCATGATGCGCATCGCTCAACTTGCTCCCCTCGCTGAAAGTGTGCCCCCGAAGCTCTACGGAGGCACCGAGCGCGTGGTGGCGTGGTTGGTTGACGAACTGGTCGGGCTCGGACACGACGTCACGCTGTTTGCAAGTGGAGATTCCAGGACGAAGGGCAAGTTGCATCCCGTATGGCCGCGCGCCCTGCGCCTAGGACGTAAGGGCGTCGATCCCAGTGCAGCCTGTGCCATGCTCCTGGAATCCGTTGCGCGACGCGCGAAGGACTTTGATGTGATCCACGCTCACATCGATTGGCTGCCGCTTCCGCTGCTTGGCCGGCTCTCCGTGCCCTTCCTGACCACAATGCATGGCAGGTTGGACCTCCCGGGCCTTCCTGACGTTGTGCGCCAATTTCCGGACGCGGGGTTCGTCTCGATCTCTGAACATCAGCGGCTGCCGCTTCCAGGGGCGAACTGGATCGCGACAATTCAGCACGGGCTGCCATCGCATCTCTTCAACCCGTCGAATGAGCAGGGATCCTATCTCGCGTTTCTCGGCCGCTTCACCGCGGAGAAAGGTCCCGAAGATGCAATCCGAATCGCACAGGCGGCTGGAAAGCCGCTGCGAATCGCGGCCAAGATTCCTCGCGGTGAGACCCGATACTTCAAGAAAACCATTGAGCCGCTGATCGATGGCCGAGCGGTTCACCTGGTGGGGGAAGTCGATGAGGCAAAAAAGCAACCTTTTCTGGCCAACGCGGCGGCCCTCCTGTTTCCGATTGATTGGCCCGAGCCGTTTGGTCTCGTCATGATCGAGGCCATGGCTTGCGGAACGCCCGTGATCGCCTACCGATCCGGCTCCGTGCCGGAAGTTGTAGAGGACGGTGTAACGGGCTTCATCGTCGAGAATGTAGACCAGGCGACAAGAGCGGTGGCCGAGCTCGGTCGGTTGGATCGGAAGAGGATACGCGCCCGGTTCGAGGCGCGCTTCTCCGCGAGCCGGATGGCGAGAGAGTACGAGCAAGCCTACCGCGGCCTAATCGCCACCTGAAGGGCCCCCCTTTCACCTGCCCTGAGTGCGGTTAAGCGGCCACTTCCACCGACGGCGCCGGGGGTCTCCGCGGCGCGCTTGCGATTTATCAGGTTCAGTAGCCTGGCAGCGGCGCGGGCGTCGCACAGCGCGCGATGGTGATCCTCGAGCTCGATGCCGTAGATCGCGCAGAGCTTGCCGAGAGCATAAGATTTGTGTCCAGGATATCTGCGACGCATGCCAGCGCAAGTACAAAGCTTCGGAAAGCGGAAGCGCCGCTCCAGCCGTTCGTATTCGTACGATAGAAAACCATAATCAAAGTTCACGTTGTGGGCGACGAAGATGCCGTCGCCCATGAACGTCATGAAGCTGTCCGCGATGTCGGAGAACAAGGGCGCGTCTCGAACCATCTCGTTCGTGATGCCGGTCAGTTGCACAATCCTAGCCGGGATCGACCGCTGCGGGTTCACCAGTGAATGCCACTCGTCGACGACTTCATGATTCTGGACCTTCACTGCGCCTATTTCGGTGATGCGGTCGCCCGATGACCACGCGCCGGTAGTCTCGATGTCGACGATGACATAGTCCTGCTCCGGATCGAACCGGTAGTCCACGCGGCCGATTTCGGTCGGGATCCCGGCATGTGCGAGCTGGCGAAGACGCGTGAGCTGGTTGCGCCGTATGGCGTCGCCTTCGGCCTTTACCTCCACGAACGTGACCTTGCCGTCGCGGACGTGCATCAGGTCGGGAAACCCGTCCCGCATGCCACGAAAGTCGTCACACATCGTTCGGAGGATTTCGGCAAGGCCGGACGCGCTTGTGCCCTCGAACAAGACCCGCAGCGCCGCCATCTGGACGTGGTCCCAGGAGAAGATGCCATTGAGACGCCCCCATCTGGCGGCAACGGTGCGGAGAACGATCGGCAACCCACCGCCGGATCCGAGCGCCATGAGCTTAGCATCGATCTGCGTGGCAAACCGCTTGCGGAACGTGCGATCGCGCAGGCAGTGCGGGATCCAGTCGAACCCACTGGTCATCTGGCCGGACTCGAAAAGCTCGTCCCAAAAAAGAAGTCCAAACAGCGAAAGCCAGAGCGTGTTCTCGGCAAAGAACACTTGTCCGCCCTGACGCCGCAGCACTCCGGCCACGCCCGCCTCGGGATTTCCGCGATGCGTGTCGTCAACCGTGATCGTGCGTCCCGCCCGCAGAAGGTCGGTGCACAACCCGGTCCGTCGTCCCCCGAACTTGCGGGCGTAGAAGTCGCCGGCGAACAGATGCTCGTCGTCGCTCTCCGGATCGTCGATCATCTGCCGCAGCAGATCCTCCGTCGCAGACTTGTCGCCCCGCGCATGCAGGAGCCGGACGAGGCGCTCTCGGCATTCGGCGGAGCCGCCAAAGCGGTAGAGTCGCTCTGCGAGATCCTTGTCGCCCTGCCTTTCAAAGAACTGCCCAACCTGGCAGGCCGCACGGCCCGCAAGGTCCGTGGCATATTCGGTCGTCCGTTCCGGTCCCTCTAGGATGTCTACAGCAGCCTTCTCGCATATCTCGGCGGAGCGGATTTCGATGCGGTCCAGCACCTGACTGTAGTGGAAGCACGCATGCGCCTCTTTGGCATCGGCGAAGCGTGCGCTGAACGAAGTTTCCCGATTAGTCCGCAGCACACCGAGGTCGCGAAGCGCGAAGTTCTTCAGATTCTCGGCGGTCTTCCCAAAATACAAGTAAAGCAGGAACTCGATCGGCCGGGTATCGGCCAGCGCGACGAAGCTCTCGCCGCCGCAATGCTCGACCGCTACGGCAAAGGGAATCCGAGCGACGAAGAAGTCGACGAAGACCTGCTTCGACCATGACGCCCGGACCTCGGACCCGAAGCCGGCAGCGCGGGCCCCGTCAAGAAGCGCAACCTTCGTGAGGCACGCGACGAAAGCCGAATAGTCCTGGCTTGCCAGCGCGCGGACGTGGCCGCAGTCCATGAGCGCGTCGGTCGCGGCCTGGATGTCGGAGATCTCGGCGTATCTGAACAGCGCGCGATTAAAGATCGCGCCGCGTCGGTTGACCATACGGATCAGAAGGCATTGCGCGTCGTGCGATAGGCCATGGAAGCACGCGACGAATGCGCGATGCTCCTCAGTCAAGATTTCGCCGTAAGTCCTCTCTGCAAACTGCAGCATCTCGACGAAATGATCGCGATAGTAATACGTCGGTAGGACGGGAAGCGTCATCCGGGGACCTAATCTTCTGGCTCCGCATCGTCGCTATCGCGTGCAGGCACCGTTCCTTTTTTGTTCTAGCGCGCGAATTTGTCAAGCGGCCCGCGGTCTGGAAGCGTTCAACGGGTTCCACCAACGCGTGCACGCTTGAGGGCGGCCTCCAAGCGCGAGCTCTCCTTTTCCAGCGCTCGTCGTCGACCCGAAGCTTATTTTCCAGCACGTCGATCTGAGCGCGGATCTGGGCTACGCGCCCTCGTGTCGTTCGCGCGCTACATCCAACGTCAGCTGCGCTTTCTCCATCGCCAGTTGCCTGCGCTTGCGCAGTCGGTCGCGCGCGGCCTGCTCCTTTGCTCGCTGGCGATCTCGGTGCCGCTCCCCAAGCTCATAGGCCGCTGCAACCTTGCGTTCCGCCGCCGGATCGGACTGTCGCTTGGGTCGAGTAGCTTGGGGCCGCTTGCCGGCCTTCGCCTTCGCGGTCTTTTTGGACGCATTTTCCACTTCCATCTCGGTCGGGAGATCCGCACGCTCCCTGAAGGCGCCGCGCGATCCGACCGGGCGCTTCAGGACGACGCCCGGCGCAGCCATCATCGCCGCGACGATGTCCGGATCGTCCGTCTCTTTGGCCGCTCCCTGATGGAAGAGGTTGCTGTCGGCTCCCCAAGCCACCAAGGCGGCTTTCATCGACCGTGCAGCGATCGCCTGGTCGAAGAATCCCAGCGAGGTCACGAAGGTTTTCAGCTTTCTGGCCATCTGCTTCAGCGTATCATGTCTGAGGCGCCGGACGGAAAATCCACTCACGCCACATCGCCAGAAGCGCCGCCATGATAACCGGCCCGACAAATTGTCCGATCAGGCCAAACGCGGCTAGGCCGCCGAAGATTCCGATAAAGGCCAGCAGGAACGGGAGCCTTGCAGCGCCGCCGACGCCGACGGCGCTGCCATGACCCGGCGCGAAACACGACCCTGGCGCTCTTGCGCGCGCCCGGGGCGAGCGGCAGCGGCTTCCGTGTCTCAGCGCGAGCGGTCACAGCTTTGGATTTCTTCGCGCCTGCTTTCGTAGCATCTACCATGGGCGGCGCATCTAACGCGGACCTTTAGCGTGGCGCGGCGGACGGTCGGCAGAAGAAACGGGCGATGACACCGAGCGCTTGCGCCGGCGAATGCGGACCACGAGGACTTCGCCGGCAATGGACACGGGCCTACCGCCGCGCTTGCTGCGCCAAGCAGCCGCGTCGGCCTCCAGGCTGGGGGATCCGGCGGCCTCCCCGCCGCGGTCTTCGATGGTGGCGCGCATCTCGTCTCCCTTCCCCATTGCCCGCCGCATAAAACCGGCAGAAGTGCCCTATGTTCCAGCGTCCGGAACGTCCGGACGTCGTCGCAGTTAGCTCGGCAAGGAGACGTCCGCGCATGAGCCTGAGACGGTTGATCGAAGGTCTTGGACCCTACCCTTCGCTGCTGCTCTTGGCGCTTCCGATCGCGACGGTCGAGCCGCTGAAGCTTGCTGCCGTGGCGCTGGCGGGCAAGGGTCACTGGATCACCGGCACGGCGATGATTGCAGCCTGCTACGCCTTCAGCCTCCTGATCGTCGAGAGGCTGTTTGTCATCGTGAAGCCGAAGCTCTTGAGCATTTCCTGGTTCGCAAGGCTGTGGGAAGGATTCATTTCCGTCCGGGTCCGGGCCCGCTTGTGGCGGGTCCTCAAGCATTGTATCGGACTTCGCCCTGACCGAGGTTCTTCCGCGCCCTCCCCACGGCCTTGGCACACCGAGCCGTTCTCCGACCGACGGTATCCCCGGAGATGAGCCGCAAGTCGACACTGCCAAAGCGCCTACAGCCGATGCTGGCCAGTTTGACCGAGGCGCCCTTTGACGATCCCGGCTGGGTGTTCGAGGACAAGTATGACGGCTTCCGGATGGTCTCGGATATCCGCCGCGGCAAGGTCGCGCTTTACAGCCGCAACGGCAAGATCATCAGCCACTCCTACATCGAGGTCGCGAAAGCGCTCGAAGGCGTGAGGCGCGACGCGGTCATCGATGGAGAACTCGTCGCCATCGGCCACGACGGCGTCTCGCATTTCCAACTGCTGCAGAATGCGCTGCGCCACGAAGCCAAGCTGTTGTACTGCGCATTCGACCTTATGTTCGCGGACGGCGAAGACCTGCGCGAACTGCCATTGATCGAACGCAAGAAGCGGCTCAAGACCATCCTGCCACGCCACAAGCTGATCGCGTTCAGCAAACACCGGAAAGGCAGCGGAAAGAAGTTTTTCGCCGAAGCCGAGCGCTGACACCTCGAAGGCATCATGGCCAAGCGCGCCGACAGCCCTTATGTGTCCGGCAGCCGTACGGCAGACTGGCTGAAGGTAAAGACTGCGCAGCGGCAGGAGGTCGTGATCGCGGGCTTTACGGCGCCGCGCCGCACGCGGCCGTACTTCGGCGCGCTCGTTCTTGCGGTGCAGGAGGACGGAGCGTGGAGGTACATCGGACACGTCGGCACCGGCTTCAACCACCAGATGCTCGAGGAGCTCCATGGCAAGCTCGTGAAGCTGAAAGCCGCCAAATCGCCCTTTCCCGCCAAGGTGAAGAACGAGGCCGTCACGACTTGGGTCCGGCCGTCCTTGGTCGCCGAGGTGAAGTTCGCGGAGTGGACGAGCAAAGGCGAGCTCCGCCAGCCGGTCTATCTCGGGCTTCGCGCCGAGAAGATGGCGAACGACGTCGTGCGCGAACGGCCGCGGGCAAGAAGATAGCTGCCGAAGGCCGCCGCGGTCCGCAGCGCGGAACCAAATGCGAATCCAACCTTCTCCTATCGAGGACTTTGATCGTTGCGCTATCCGGCAAGGACGCGAAGAACGTTGCGGAAGGCAAGGACCGTGAGATTCTGGACCGGACGGCCTTCGTCGCCGCCGCTATCGCGGAGGACGGCCTACGCTACGCTAGCGACGCGACGCCGGGCTACCGCCGCAAGCGCACCGACACGTCGTTCTCCTACTACGACAAGGACGGCATGCGCGTCACTGACAAGGCTGTTCCGCCGCATCAAGTCCATCGGCATCCCTCCAGCGTACGAATTCGTCTGGATCCGTTCCACTTCCAACGGCCACATACAGGCGACCGGTCTCCACGCGCGCCAAACGCAAGCGATACCGGTGCCATCCGAAATGGCGCGAGCTCCGCGAGCAGAGCCCAGACGAGCATGTTATGCAGTTTGCGAACACCCCGCGGGCCTTGCGCGCTCGCGTTGCGTCGGACATGAAACTGGACGGCCTCCCCCGCCAGAAGGTATTGGCGACAATCGTGAGCCTGCTCGAGAAGACGCGCATTTGTGTCGGCAACGCAGAATACGCGGAGAAGAACAAGTCCTGCGAGCTGACGACGATGCGGCGGAGGCACGTGAGGATCGGGCGAGGCGTACTAGGCTTCGACTTCATCGGCAAGTCCAGCAAAGCAATGGACGCTGCAGATAGAAGACAGGCGCACCTCGGCCATCGTGAAGCGCTGCGCCGGGATGCTTGATGCCGGCCATATCTCAGATGAAGGGCTTGCCCCCGGTCACCGCGACGGTCGTGCCCGACGTATAGCTGGACAGAGGATCGGCGAGCATCACGTAGGCTGTGGCGAGCTCCGCCGGCTGGCCAGCCCGCTTCAGCGGCACCTGCTTGCCAAAGTTCTTTACGGCGTCCTCTGGCATCGTAGAGGGAATGAGCGGGGTCCAAATCGGACCGGGCGCCACGGCATTCACCCGAATGCCCCTGTCCGCCAACATCTGGGCGAGGCCGCCGGTAAAGTTCTGGATCGCGCCCTTCGTCGTCGCGTAGGCAAGCAGGATCGGGTTCGGCATGTCGGAATTCACCGATGCCGTATTGATGATTGCGGCTCCGGGCTTCATGTGTGGGACCGCGGCCTTGGCGAGGTAAAACATCGCATGGATGTTCACCTCGAAGGTCATGCGCCATTCATCGTCGCTGATCTCGCCGATGTCAGCGAAGGTCGCCTGATGCGCGGCGTTGTTGACGAGAATGTCGACGCCGCCAAGTTCCCGAACGGCGCGGCTGACGACGGCGCGGCAATGATCGGCCGAGCGGAGGTCGCCCTCGACACGGATGGCTCTGCGCCCTTCCTTCTCGATCAGCGCCACAACCTCCTTCGCGTCGTCGCTCTCGTCGAGGTAGGCGATCAGGATATCTGCGCCCTCGCGGGCGAACGCGATGGCGACCGCGCGCCCGATGCCACTGTCGCCGCCGGTAATGATGGCACGCCTACCTTGAAGCCGTCCCGCGCCCTTGTAGCTGGTCTCACCGTGATCCGGACGCGGATCCATCTTCTTGGTCGAGCCCGGCATGGGCTGTCGCTGGCTTGGGAATGGCGGCTTGGGATAATCGGGCATAGTCCTCGCCTTCACTTCGTCTGGACGGCCTTAGCGCCTGCGGATGTCAGCGCGTCCGCGACGCGCTTCGGATCGTCGCCATGGAAGTTCGACGGACACTTCGATCGGGCCTTCGAGCTTCCCGCCCTGCTCCGCCTCGGCGCTGTCTTCACGACAACACCGGCCGGTCGATCGCCTGACGTGTTGTCGGCGCCCGCCGGCTGTCCGAACACGTAGGTCCTCTGGACGCCGCATTCCTGCACCACGTGCTCAACCGCGAGCTCCGCCGCGCGGCGGGTATCGAATTCGGCGATCGGAGTGCGTTCCATGCGTGTCTTTTTCCGGCGTACTGGCAAACAACCAATCGGGCGCACCGCTGTTCCTACGGAGCTAGGCCCCCGTCGCAGTGAAGTTCCGCCAATAAGTCAGAGGGCCCGCTTCAAATATTCTGCTGTCCGGCTCCCGGAGGCAGCAACTCGATCCGGCGGTCCGCACGCCACGATGCGGCCTCCTCTGTTTCCGGCGCCAGGGCCGACGTCTACGATCCAGTCGCTCTCCGCTGCAACCGACATATCATGCTCGATCAGAACGACGGTGTTTCCCGCCTCGACGAGGCCTTGCAGCTGACTACCGAGCTTTGCGACGTCGGAGGGATGCGGTCCAGTTGTCGGCTCGTCGAGCACGTATAATGTACCGCCCCGATGAGCGCGTTGGAGCTCCGTGGCAAGTTTGACGCGTTGCGCCTCTCCTCCTGAAAGTTCGGTGGCCGACTGACCGAGCCTAATGTAACCAAGCCCAACCCCGCGCAGAACGCCCAGAGAGCGAGAAAGAACGTCATCGTCTCCAAAGAACTCAAAAGCCGCGTCGACGGTCATCGCCAGCACGTCGGCGATCGACTTGTGCCGTATCTTGATCTCGAGCGTCTTCGCGTTATAGCGAGCGCCCCTGCAGGTCGGACACGGAGCATAGACGCTCGGAAGGAACAGCAGCTCCACGCACACGTAGCCTTCGCCTTCGCAGGTTTCGCAACGGCCCTTGGCCACGTTGAAGGAAAATCTGCCCGCGTCGTAGCGCCTGGCACGCGCCTGCTTCGTCCCGGCGAAAAGCTTTCGCACGTGATCGAGCAAGCCGGTGTAGGTCGCCAAATTGGACCTCGGGGTCCGCCCGATCGGCTTCTGATCGACCACGACGAGCCGCTTGACGTGGTCCAACCCTTCCGTGATCTCCCCACTCAGCGTTCTCACCGTCTCCTGCAATTCAACTTCTTCCGGATCGGTCTCGCGGCGCTGACCCAGCGTCTCCGCGATCGCCTCGACGAGAGACTGGCTGATGAGAGTGGACTTGCCCGAGCCCGAGACGCCAGTCACGCAGGTAAGGACGCCGAGAGGAAGATCGGCATTGAGACAGTTCAGGTTATTCCGCGTCACGTTCCGCAGCTTCAGCCAGCCGCTCGGCCGACGGACTTTGCGTTGCGGTTTTGCGGCGTCTTCGAACAGATAGCGGCGTGTTTGGGAAGCCTCCACTTCTGCCAAACCGGCAAGGCACCCGCTGTAGAGGATTCGACCGCCCCGGTCTCCCGCAGCGGGTCCGACGTCGACGATCCAGTCGGCCTCGCGCACCACGTCCAATTCGTGCTCAACGACAAAAAGCGAGTTTCCCGATGCCTTCAGGCGTCCGAGCGCCCGCAGGAGCGCTTCGGTGTCCGCCGGATGCAAGCCCGCAGAGGGTTCGTCCAGCACGTAGACGACCCCGAACAGGTTCGATCGGACTTGCGTCGCGAGCCGCAAGCGCTGCAGTTCGCCCGGCGATAACGTCGGCGTGTTGCGCTCCAAGGTCAGATAGCCGAGGCCGAGATCAAGCAGAACTTCGAGACGCTCGACGAGATCCTCGACGATTCTCTGAACGACAAGCACCTTTTCTGAATGACCGTCGGTTTCGTCCCGTTTGCTTCCGTCGATGTATGGTTTGATGAGCTCGTCGAGCTTTCCCAACGGCAGGCGAGACATCTCGGCGATGTCCATTCCCGCGAATTGACCGAAAGTGCTTCCGGCTTTAGCCGCTTCCCGTCGCAGACCGGGCAATCGTCGCTCGACAGAAACTCCGCTACACGCCGCTTCATCATTGCGCTCTGCGTAGTGGCATATGTCTGGAGTACGTATCGGCGAGCGCCGGTGAAGGTGCCCATATAGCTTGGCTCCTCCTTGCGCTTCAGGGCTTTTCGCGTCTCGGCTGTGGTGTACCCCGCATACACAGGTACGGTCGGCTGCTCGTCCGTAAAGAGAATCCAGTCACGATCCTTCTTCGTAAGCTCGCGCCATGGCCTGTCGACGTCGTACCCCAAGGTGACAAGAATGTCCCGAAGGTTCTGGCCCTGCCAGGCGGAAGGCCAGGCCGCGATGGCGCGCTCGCGGATCGTCAGAGTGTCGTCGGGTACCAGACTTCGTTCGACGACCTGATGAACTCGCCCGATGCCGTGGCAGTTCGGACAGGCGCCTTCCGGCGTGTTAGGCGAGAAGGACTCCGCGTAAAGCAAGGGCTGCCCGCGCGGGTATCTTCCCGCCCGCGAATACAGCATGCGCAAGAGGTTGGACAGGGTAGTGACGCTTCCGACCGACGACCTGGTCGTCGGCGAACCGCGCTGCTGCTGAAGGGCTACCGCCGGCGGCAATCCCTCGATTGTGTCGACGTCGGGCACCTGCATCTGATGGAATAGGCGACGTGCGTAAGGTGAGACGGATTCGAGGTAACGGCGTTGAGCCTCTGCGTATAGCGTCCCGAACGCTAGAGAGGACTTGCCGGATCCCGACACCCCCGTGAAGACCACGAGCTTATTGCGCGGGATGTCGAGCGAAACGTTCCGGAGGTTATGCTCCCGCGCTCCGCGGACACGGACGAAAGCGTCGGCCGTCCCGGAAGTCAGTTCTTCACTTGTTTCGGCTTTCCCGTCCATAGGGAGGTAAAAGCCCGGCCGCATCGCGTGGTTCCCGAGGGACACCAACTGCACTGCACCTCTCCCTCAGCGTCATACCCACGTGACGGCGATGCCAACAGGAGAATTTACAAACCGAATGGCTCTCATTGTCCTTCCGGTCGGGGAACATCCCGGACCATTGCGGCCGGCCGGGTCGCCAGGGTGCGTCAAGGAACCATGAAGGAATACGCTTGTAGCGTCTGATAGTCCGGCAAAGTCGTCGACACGGAAAATGCGCGACGCGGCATGCACTCCGAGACCTCGCACGTTTGCATCTGAAACTACTAAAACCAGCTCGAAGCCGACGATGCGCGCTACTCGCGGGAAGGCCGATAAAGAAGGTGGCCAGTGATATTTTGCCATGGTCGCCTTCAACGAAATACAATCCTGTTCGTCATGGACAGGAAAGATTGACGACATCTCAGCGCCTCCAACTGAACAGAAAGCGCTGGCGACTGACGCTAGCAGCGCTTGCGGCAGTTAACGCAGCAGTGCCGCCTTTGGTCTACTATTCGGTCTGTTCAACCACGGCCGGCATCTTCGCGACTGACATCAACGATCGGGCGACCTGGTTGAGCAACTGGTCAGCGTTTTCCTCTTCCGCGAGTGATTTCGACAACAGGCTAACAATGGCGCTATGGCGAAGCTGCTGAGCAAGGTTGCGCGCGGTCGTGTAGCCAGCAATCTCGTAATGCTCGACGCGCTGGGCCGCGCCGATCAGAGCAAGGTCAGCCGCGGCATCTTCCTTTTTCTCACCCTCGTCCATGATTTCTTGACCTTCTTCGACAAGGCCTGTCATTCCCTTGCAAGGTTTGGCGCGGCCGGGCTTGCCGAGCAACTCAAAGCATTCGTTTATCCGCTCGATCTGCGTTTCGGTCTCGCCGAGATGCTGTTCGAACAGCTCGCGCAATTGATCGAAACGCGCCGCTTCCGCCATCTTGGGAAGCGCCTTCGTCAATTGCTTCTCGGCGTGCAAGATATCGCGGAGTTCGTCGACCAGCAGATCGCCAAGGCCGGCCTCGTCAACCGGCGATGAGCTTTCGGTGACGATAGCTGACGCGGGCCCGGGTTCGCCGGCCTGGATGGCTGGCGATTCCGTGAAAACCCATTCCCCGCCCTCGTTCCAGGCCCCGCGCGTATCGATCTCGCCGTGATCGCCCGTGCCCGTGGAGTCGTTGAAGAACTGATCGACAAGGCCGGGCGTAGGCGCGAGACGGCCGATGCTGAAGGCCGGCTTGCTCATGCTTTCGAGCGCGAGCGAAAAAGCCTTCAGTGGGTGATTTCGCGTGTCATCAGGAATTGCAGCGCATCCTTGGTGCCGGCGTCGTCGCAGAAGTTGATGAGACGTTCGTAAACGATCTTGGCCCGCGCCTCGGCGGCGATATTGCTGCGCAGATCAACGTCAAGTTCGCCGGTGATCTTCAGATAATCGGCGGTCCAGGCGTTACCTTGCGAGTTGAAGAGGTTCACCCCACCCCCACCCGCGATCGCGATCAGCGGATCGGCCTCCGCCGCCTGGCGGTCGAATTTTGCTGGCTTGAGATGCATGCGCGCCAGTGTACCGACGACCTCCAGATGGCTCAGCTCCTCGGTGCCGATATCCATCAGAAGGTCCTTGCGATCGGGGTCTTCGCAATTGAGGCCCTGTATCGAATATTGCATGGCGGCCGCGAGCTCGCCGTTGGCGCCACCAAATTGTTCAAGAAGCATATTGCCAAAGCGGGGGTCCGGCTCATCGACACGGACCGTGAACATAAGCTTCTTGACATGGTGATACATCGGAGGCCTCGGGCTGCAGGAAGATCTAATCCCGAACGGACAGGCGCTGTGGTTGTTCCTATCGCTGTCCAGTGACGAAAGTCCCACACCAAGAGACGTTGCAAAAGCATATCCTCTCGCTGCAGACCGGCCTCACGCCCTCGCTCGGCAGATTCTTTAGGCCTCCACGGGTCCAAGGCGGACACGGCCGGCGCATTGATGGGCTGCCCGTTTGGCGCAAAGATCGAGCCATGGCACGGGCAGTCCCAGCAACTCTCAAAACTGTTCCAGTGCAGATGACAGCCAATATGGGTGCAACTGGCCGAGTGAAGATGCAGCTCGCCACCCATGTCCTTGTAAGCAGCAATCTTTTCGAGACCTTGACGCAGGATGGCACCCTCGCCCCGCCCAAGCTCTTCGAGCGAAGCGATTTCGCCGGGCGCCACATACTCGGCGAGGTTCTGCAGAATCGTCATATTCTCGCGCAAGAAATTCCTGGCCGCCGTGAGCGATTTGCGATCCGGCGTATAGACCGGCTTCCACGGATGATCTTCGCCCATAATGAGGGACGCGTTTAGCATCGCACCCATCCCTCCATGGGTCAGACCCTGGCCTGAATCGCCCATCGCGAGGTAGATGCGCCCGCTACCGGGCTCGCAGCCGATAAAGCCGGCATAATCGATCGTATCGAGAACTTGGCCCGACCAACGATGGGTGATACGGCCAAGGGCCGGGATCAATTCGCGTGCCCAGCTTTCCAGCCGTGCAAAGCGCTGCTCGGCGTCATTGGCCTCGCCGCTCTTATGGTCTTCGCCGCCGACAAGAACACAGTCATGATCGCCGGCGCCCGTTTGCAGCCGCACATAATGGTAAGGATCTTCCGTATCCCAATAAAGCGCGTCGGCAAGTTCACCCCGCGCGACGGCAAAAGCGAGCACGTAGGTATGGTAAGGAGCGACTTTGGTATGGAGTTGAAAGCGATCGGCGATAGATGCGTTGGTCGCGATCACGGCGTGTCCGGCAGTGACCTGTCCTTGGGCGGTTCGCAGCGTAATGCCGCCGTCCCGCTCCGCGACGTCTTCGACTGGACTATTGGCAAAGAAGCGCACGCCGCCGGCCTCGCAAACGGCGGCAAGACCCGCGAGATATTTGAGAGGATGGAATCTAGCCTGGCGCGGATACCGGAGCACAGGCCGGTGCTTGCAGCCCTTGAGCGGGACGCCAACCAGCCGATGGACGGGCGCGCCAACCTCGCGCACCGCGTCCAGTTCCTCATCGAAGATGTCGGCCGGCATGCCGTTGCCCTGGAACAGATAGCCGTCCAGGCGACGAAAGTCGTAAGCGATCTTCTCTCTTCTGGATCTCCTCGATGCGGTCGACGGCGGCGGCCTGACTTTCGTAGAAAAGCTTCGCGTTCTCAGCACCGCGCAGTTTTCTGAACTCGCTCATCAGATCGTCGCAAAGCGGCGCTAAGTGCACCGACGTGCGCGCTGTCATACCACTTGCGATACCTTTACGGTCAATGACAATGACAGATTGACCGCGCTTCATCAGTTCATAGGCCGTCGAGACCCCGGCAATACCGGAGCCGACGACGGCCACATCGCACTGCACCTCGCCCTTGAGCGTGGGCGCCCCGGGCCGGACCTCGGTCTCCATCCAGAGCGAGCTACTGACCATCCTGGACTCCATGCAAAGAGACAAAATACCGCCTACTTACGCGGGTTCCTGCAAGCGTGGGTAGCCCTTCGCCGCAGTGATCGCGCGGCCGGAAGCAGCGACCGCCAGGAACAAAGCTCTGCCGCCGCCGTTCCATCGCATTGAATTCGAGGAGGGACGCCATGGGAATATTCACGAAAGACATCAAGACGATGGATGACCTGCTGCTGCATAGTTTGCAGGACATTTATTACGCGGAGCAGCAGATCACCAAGGCCTTGCCGAAAATGATCGACAAAGCGACCAACCGTGATCTGGCAACAGGACTCAAGAACCATCTCGAGGAGACCAATAAGCAAATCGAGCGTCTCGAGAAGGTCTTCGAGAAACTCGGCCAATCGCCAAGCGGCACGCAATGTCCGGCTATCGACGGTATCATCAAGGAAGCCGATGAGACCGCCGGCGAGATCGAGGACAAGACGGTGCTCGATGCGGCGATCGTCGCCAACGCTCAGGCCGTCGAACATTACGAGATCTGCCGCTACGGCACGCTGATCGCTTGGGCGGAACAGCTCGGCCGCGACGATATCGTGCGTTTTCTGACGACGAACCTCAACGAGGAGAAAGTGGCTAACACCAAGCTCAACACAGTTGCGCTGCGCAAGGGCGTCAACAAAAAGGCCTCGACCGTCGCCTGATCCGGCGGGCCTGACGGATCAATTTTCTGTCGGACCGCTTGCTCCTTTCGAGGCCCAATCGATCGACGGCACCATGACCAATCTAACCAAACTGCCGAGCTGGGCCGACGACGGCAATATCTTTGCCGTGGTCGAGACGCCGCGCGGCAGTACCTGCAAGCTCGATTTCGACCCCAAGCTTGGCGTTTTTTCCCTGGCAAAGCCGCTGATGGCGGGTCTGACCTATCCTTACGATTGGGGTTTTATTCCCTCGACCAAAGCTGAGGATGGAGACCCCCTGGATGTGCTGATCCTGCATGATGCGCAGACTTATCCGGGGATCGTGCTGCGCTGCCGTCCCATCGGCATTCTCGAAGTCGAGCAGAAGAGAAAGCGCAAGACCGAGCGAAACGACCGCATTTTTGCAGTACCTGACCGGTCGCCGCTCGAGACGGATCTCAAGGACATCCGTAATCTCCCTTCCCGTGCGCGCGATGATCTTGAGCAGTTTTTTCGGGCGACGAACGCGCTGGAGAACAAGGACCTGAAATTTCTCGGCTGGCACGGGCCGAACCGGGCGACCAAAACCATCAAACGGCTCGCCCGTTAACCCACGGCCCTTACAGAGGGGGGCGGACTAGAACTTCAGGGTCGTTCGCAAGCCAAGCACCGTTGCATTGTGAAGAACCTTGCCGGGCATCGCGCTGGAAGGGCTGGTGGCACCTCCGCCAGGGTGGATGATGTATTGAAGACTGGGCTGCAACGTCCAGCCGTCCTTGATCTGATATTGATACGCGGCTGTAAAAAGCCCCTCGAAACTCCGCACCGGCCAGACAGGATCGACCAATGTGCGGTAATCCACATCGAGCGCCTGTGCGCGTTTCGACACATGCGCATAGCCGGCCGCGATCCCGAACTTGTCGTCGGGACGGTGATCGTCGAGCCCGATGAATTCGATGCCGGCGTCGGCGTAGCGATCGATCAGATTACGGTCTGCTGGTGCACCCGAGACGCGCGCAAAAATGCCGATGCCGCGATCATCGCTTTTCGGTACACGATAGATCTTCTGCTCAAACACCATCCAGCCGCCGATATCGCCGGACAGGAGAAAGGGTTCGCCGGTGCTGGTTGGGGAGGCAAGCGAGACACCATTGGATGCCAATCTCTGATCGGCGAAAGACCCAAAATGTCGCCAGCCGCCGAATTTGATTTGGCCGGCAAGATTTGGATCGCCCTTTTTGTTGTTCCACGCATACTGGATCTGACCGAGCAGGAGGGGTGGATCGTTGACGCGAAAGTTGAGGCCATATCGGTTGCGCTCTTGCGGATCACCGGGGCCAGGTCCAGCCTGGTCGCCATCGAAGATGCCGCCGAGAACAGACAACTGGTCGGTGAAGTTGACGAGAAGACGGGCTCCCATCGCGGCCAATGGCGGCGATGGACCGCCGCTCGGCAGATCCAGCGAGGTGATCGCTGGCCAACCCATCGAGGCGTTTGTCAACACGTCGGTGTATTTCGTGTTGAAGAACTCGCTGTCGGCCGCGAGTTGTCCGACTTTTAGCGAGACTTTCTTGTTGTCCCACCGCTTTTCGAAATAGGCCTCATAGAGACGGGTGGATGGCAACGCCTCGATGCCGCTGACCACGAAATAATTCTGCAAACTGCCGCGCGACAGGCCGCCGCCATGGATCTGGAACATGTTGGCATGGAATGTTAGTTGGTCGAGACCGGCGAGCTTTTGCAGTCCAGATCAACGGCAAGGTTCAGGCGCCCTTCATAGACAGACCCCTGTTTCAATCCGCCGGATGGATTGCCCAACGTTTCGCCGATATAGGTGGCTGCAAACTTGACGCCGTACTTTTGCAAAGGATTAGGGAGAAGACCAAGCGTCTTTTCCTCCACGGTGCTTTCGCCCGTGTCGGGGTCGGACGGCTTATCCTCGTCGGTCTTCTTGTCCTCCTGGGCGGCCGCTGTCCCCGCCGCAAGCAACGTGGCGGCGAGAAGTAGTTCTCCAAGGCGCCTCCTGGTACGTCTCACAGTTTCGATCCTGAGCGGCGGGATGCAAGCGTATCGAGCCATGTGGTCGCTTTGAATTCAAGTCCACTGAGCTGCGGAGCGATATTGCCGTGAATCACCTAACCTAGGTTAACGACGAAACGAAAAGTTCCCGTCGGAATCGGGTGGGCGGTCATCGACCGACCAACGCAACGGAGCCACCTCGATCTTCAAGCTGAGGCGTCCTGGTCTAGAGATTGAGCAGCGCGGCACGGCTTTCATCGGAGCAGCTGCAGAGCCATTCCAGCATCACGCGATAGCCACGATCAACCGTAGCCAACGCGGTTGCCAACGCAAAGACGTCCGTCTCACCGCCGGCAACGATCAGCGTGTCTACCTGACGCTCATTCAGGAAGGAATGCAGCCTCCCATTCCCGCGCGCCAGATCGAAAAGCGAGCCCGGGTCACCCGCCATCGTGACAAAGACATCACACAAACGAGACGTCCAACCTCAGCCACATCCTCGCGTAAAGACCGTTGCGGTACAGCAGACAATTCCTGACAGCGCACGCGCGCGCATGCCGGTGCATTGGCCTCATATGTTCGCAATTTATTCCCGACGATCTTCGATTCGTGTGGCAGTGAAAGTTCACTGTGTCTCCCATTCGCACGCCAGGTTTGTCAGACACTTGCCTGCAAGCATGGCAACTGCTGGATTCGTAGGCTGTGAACACGTTGCCAAGAAGCCACGTCATCGAACGGAATGGACATTGGCGGCGTCATTATCGTGGCGGCGCTCGCGCTCCCAGCTTATTGGTGAGGAATAATTGGGGCGACTATCTTTGAGCCCCGCCAGTTTGTTTCTAATAAGTTCATTGATCAGCGCCAGAACTGGCGGCAAGCCAATTCGAGATGTTATTGGAGCTAGTTACGAAATGAATTTTGACAATCGATCCAGGACTAACCATTCAGTCCCACGCATTCAGCTACGACTTCTGCCGATCCAGCGAATGAAGGCCAGTGCAGTGAAACGCGCTTTGGATTCAAAGCAACTGACTCGATCGTTTACCCTGCACACGGTGTCGGACAAATCGTTGCGCTCGAAGAGCAGACGGTGGCCGGCGTTCGTCTCGAGTTCTTTGTCATCTACTTCGCAAAGAGCAAGATGACGCTACGCGTTCCAACGAGCAAAGCGACAAACACCGGTATGCGTCACCTATCCGATCCGGGCTCCATCCAGCACATACGACGAATCCTGGGTCAACCACCTCATAAGGGACGGGGCAATTGGCCTCGACTTGCTCAACAGTACGAAATCAAGATCAATTCGGGTGATATTGTCGCCATTGCTGAAGTGATGCGCGACCTCCACCGACGCGCTAACAGCCCAGACCAGAGCTACGCCGAACGGCGACTCTACACGGCGGCGGTTGATCGCTTGTCCGAAGAAGTTGCTCTTGTAAGCGGCATGACCGAAGAAGAAGCCGGGAAAGAGCTGGAAAGCCTGATGACAGCCGAGGCCAGGCGCAGCGCCTAGTCGGGGCCTTCGGACAGTCGCGGCTTTGCTTCCATCGAAAACGGCCGCGCGCGGTCAGGCGCGAGGCCAAAATTTCCGCAATGTGCCGGGCCACTTTCGCGTGGCCCCGGCGCGAATCTCATTCGGCCGCTTGCGAGAAGATGCCTCCACCCTGGGAATCGCTGGATGCATCGACCAGACCTTGCGGCTTAACCGTCCTCAGCAAGGAACGCAGCCAGTCGGTCGCGGCTAGCGACTGCTTGGCAGCTTCTGCCATGTCGACCTTCTTCCTGTCCGCCAAGCTGGCCGCTTCCTCGCTCACGCCTTCGCAGACTGCCTCCAGAATACGCGCCTTGGTGACGCGTCGGCCGCCAGTAGCCCATCATATCGACGGACACGGCCTCCGCGAGCCGATCCGGGGTAGCAAGTGCCAGAGCGAGCCGAGCGGAGGGGATCGCCCCCGGCGTGATACCAAATTCGAGCCGCCCGAACGAACCAAGGGATGAAGCGTCGCGGCGGGTTCGAGTCAGTGGAGCGTTACCGCCTTTCCCCACACCCGGAAAACCTGCGGTACCTTCTGCAATCAAATCGGCCGCTATGCCACGCGGGCCAAGTTAAGCTGACGCCGCGCGTGTGTGCCCTCGACAGTCAACATACCAGTGAGGAACCCTGCCACAATCAAACTGACCCACTGCCGCCGCCTGACATCGTCATGGGCCGCAGGAAGAAGAGCCGTTCCCTCGAGAGGAACTTAGATACGGCATGAGGTCTATTGAGGCGTTGTTGAAATCGATCCGGTGAGCCGGAACGGTCGCGCTCCCGTCATTAACGCGAGCAGGAAGCCGTCCAAAGAGTATTCGCGGCTGGAACGTCACTAAGCGTTGGCTGCCGACGCTGCCCCTGATCGACATTCGCGGCAACAACTTAGCACGCTTGCAGATAGCTATCGCGTGCTCGCCGAAAGCGCTCGCCTTCTAGAGCAATCTGGCAAGGTCGTGAACCGGATGGTCGAGCGGAAGGAGTAACGCCGCGCCCTGGCCGCCCTTTAACCTAGCTAAATGCAAGATTGGTCAGGGGGCCTACCGTAGACCATCGCCAAAGGCCTGACGGGTCACCGTCGGAATGACCAAGCCACCACTGATTATTCTCGACGTATCGAACCCCGCTGCGTTTTCGGGAACAGACAGCATCATCATTCTGGAATACACAGACGAGGATACCGCCATGAGGGCTGCCCGGAAGTTGCCGGCCTCGCAAAATAGGTATCAAATTCATCCGGGTCGCTGCGAGGCCAGCGCAATGCCGTGGACCGATCCCCTTGCAGATCCTGATGAGTTGCGGCGTTGTATGCGCGACGTTGTCGCCCTTTCGATGCTTCCGAAGGCGTGGCGAAACTATGATTTGCGGCGGATGTGCGACAGCATCGCCGGCGCGCTATTCACGATGCTCCGCGCTGACTTTGTCCTCATTATCCCGCAGAATCATGACACTCACCTCACGGAGCTGCTCCGCTGTGATCCTGACTTGGATCCTGCAAGTGTGGATCATGTACGGGCCGTGCTGAAGCGCGAAAGAGCGACATTTGGCGACGGTCAGGGGTTTATCGTCGCCAACGGATCCAGCGGCCGCAACCTGCAGGTCGCAACCGCACCAATCGGGCTAAGCGAGTATGCTGTGCTTGCTGCCGGCTCCTTTCGCGCCGCGTTTCCAACCAAAGCGGAACGATTGCTGCTCACTATCGGGGCTAATCAGGCGGCGATCGCGTTCCAGCACTGGTTGGGCGATGCCGACAAGAGACGATTCACCATGTTGGCGCAGCGATCGACTGACTTTATAGGCATTGCCTCATTGAGCGGTCATATTCAATACGTCAACCCGGCTGGCCTACAATCGGTGGGTCTTGCCACGCCCGACGATGCATTGCGACTTCGCGTACTCGACTTCGTATCACGCGAAAACCGGCAGGTCGTCCGGAAAACGATTTGGCCCTTGGTGCTGCGTACAGGTCAATGGAAAGGAGAACTCGATCTTGTGCACTTCGGGTCCGGACTTCCGATTCCTTTCCTTGTGGATTGCTTCAGGATCGACGATCCGCGAACCGGGCAACCGATGAACGTCGCAACCGTTAGCCGCGATCTAAGCTTGGAGACTCATGCCGAGGCAGAATCGCGCCACCTCAACGAAACTCTCGAACGACGCGTGGAGCAGCGAACAATCGAACTGGCCGCGGCACACAAAAAGCTCATGGCGGAACAATTCGAACGTGAGCAATCCGATCTCCGCTTCCGGAAATTGCGCGACGAAATGTTTCGTATGGCGCGCTTCACGGCAGCTGGCCACATGGCTGCGTCGATTGCCCACGAAATCTCACAGCCGCTCACGGCAATCATCAACTCGATGAATGCGACAAAACGGCTTCTGAATCGCACGGACCGCGCCAGCCTCGCGATAGCGCAGGGCGTTGCGAGCGAAGCAGCTGCCGAGGCGCTCCGAGCAAGCGAAATCCTCCGGCGGCACCGCCAGTTCGTCAGACCAGAGGAGAAGGAACGACGAATCGAAGCATTGTCTTTGATGATTGAGGAAGCCAGCGAGCTCGCGTTGGGCAGTGCTGCTCCGCCCGGGGCAAATCTCAAGTTTGAACTAGACGCTAGAGCCACGCACGCATTTGTAAGTCGGGTCCAAATCCAACAGGTCCTGGTAAATCTCATTCGCAATGCGCTTGAAGCGATGGCAGATCAGGAACAGCGCGAAATTACTCTGGCGACAAGAGTAGTAGACGATAGGATGGTCGAGGTCACAGTCGCTGACATCGGCCCTGGAATCAGCGAGGATATAGCCTGCCGGCTCTTCGAGCCGTTCGTTTCAAGCAAGCACAATGGGATGGGACTTGGCCTGCCAATTTCACGCTGGATTATCGAGACGCATGGCGGACAGTTGACGGCAGAGTCAAAGGCGGGCGGCGGCACCAGCTTCCGCTTCACCATTCCGTCCGAAGGTCTAGGCGATGCCAATTGAGCGAACCGTCTACGTTCTCGACGACGACGAAGCCGTGCGTCGTTCGCTGGAACGTCTATTGAGTTCCGCCAATTTCGAGCCGGTTACCTTCGAAAGAGCGGATCAGTTCTTGGCAGCCGCCATGGGGTTCAAACCGGCATGCGTGCTGCTTGACGTGCGTCTGCCAGACACGAACGGGCTGGAAGTCCAGGCACAATTGACCCGGATGCGGAGCGACCTGTCGGTCATTATCGTCACCGCCCAGGGCGACATCCAAACGGCAGTCCGGGCGATGAGGGCGGGTGCCAGCGATTTCCTAGAAAAGCCGTACAGCGATCATGCGTTGCTTGGGGCAATCGAGGCGACATTCACTAAGGAGTCCCAGATCACGGGCGATCTTGAGGGCGCCGACGCAGTCCGGCGGGTGGCAAGCCTCAGCCCACGCGAGCGGGACGTTCTTGACGGGCTGATGGCCGGTCGTCCCAACAAGTTGATTGCATACGAGCTCGGCCTCAGCGTGCGTACCGTTGAGGTACATCGCGCGCGCATGATGGATCGGCTTGAAGTACGCCAGCTCTCAGAAGCCATCCGGCTCGGCGTCGTGGCGAGGCTTAGGCCTGGCTGATCCGCAGTAACTCTGTCCAATGGCATTGTTCGACAGGAGGAAGCCGCGCCTCTTTGCTTCGTGCCGGAAATCATCGCTGTGCTAAGATCTTAGCCTCGCTAGCACGAACGTCTCGCTAAGTCGTAATGGCTTGCGGGATCTTGCCGATCTCAGCCGTCGTCAAACGTCTTGTAACAGGCCGTTGATGTAGCAGGCAGGCTAAACAGATGGGTGATGCATCGTTCGTCGAGGCGTCGAAGAGGGCGAGCGCGATCACTCGGAGCACCACCGCGACGTACTATCAAGGCAAATGAACGCGACACGTCGACCGCGCCACCCAAAATGTGGCGGGATCAGCGCGTAGAAAACGCGGCGGATCGGTGATATTGCATCGAGGCTAATGGACAGACGACAATCTACTTTTTCTCCACGACGATTTTCCCCCTGATAATATAGAGGGTTCTTGTGCCGTTGGAAATTTCTGTCGCCGCGTGAACATCAGGTTGTTGCTGGCCAAGAGCTCGACTAAGCGCACCTGGCATGCGACGCACAGCGTAACTGCATGCTGCGCCGGCGTCGTCCAGCACTACACCCTTTTGATCTATTACCGCCTGCCCGTTCAGGTGTCGATGGAAGTAAAATCGGGTCATACCAAGGAATGAGGAGGGCTAGCTTTCGTTCCGATCAACAAGATTATTCTGGCTGTCATAAACCGCAAATCAGCCCTAAGTTCCGTCAGAGTTTCCGAAAGCCGCGCCCATCACGCTTCAACAATTCGACGCCTCGCTGACCGGCCGCCTACAATTCCAAACCTTTGTTTGCAGCTACCTTCTTCCAGGCGTCAAGAAAAGGCTGCACCGCCCGCCAGCGGGCTACCAGCCACTTGCCTGGGATTTGGTCCTCCCGCTGCGCGGATCGCCTCGGCCCGGTTGACCGTCGTCATGGTGGAACCAAACGCGGCAACCTAGTTTGCCGAACCCGAGACGGGGGGAACCAACAGGAGATTCTCCCATGAGGATTAATTGGCTTTACACGACGGCGATGGCGTTGGTGATTGGCGCCGGTCCCGCCATTGCGCAATCGCCGGAAGGTTCGCAGAAGCGCGAGGAGAGCCCCCGCGCCCAGTCACCAGCGTCTCAGTCTAGGGAAATGGACCGTCCAGCCGCCCAGTCGAAGGAGATGGATCGCGACGGCGCGGCCGATCGCATCAAGGAGCGCGCGCAGTCCGAGCCGAAGGGTGGCACCAAGGATATGCAGCGCCGTGAGGTCCCATTGCCGGACGAGCGCAGTAAGGAGGCGCAGAAGTCGCAGGGCCGCGAGTCCAAGGAACCGACCCGGCAGAGCCAGGATCAGCCCAGCCGTGGCGAGCGCGCTCCCTCGAGCACAGCGCAGCAGAAGGAACTGCAGCAGGGCCGCGATGCCAAGCCGGCTGCCGATCAGAAGCAACAGGCTGAGGAAAAGCTGCGGGGCCGCGAGGGTCAGGCCAAGCAGGACCGCGCGCAGGACGCCACCAGGCCGGCCGATACGAAGCAGCAGCAGACCCAGCAGCAGATCGATCGCGATCGCAAGGAGCAACGCGATCAGGCCGCCCGGCCCTCCACGTCCTCGCAGCAGAACGCGCGGCCGGCAGACAACACACAGACCCAGAAGACTGGCCAAGAGCCGGACCAATCGAACGGCCAGACTTCCTCGGCCGCGCTCAACGACGATCAGCGCCGGCAAGTCGTCGATCAGTTGCGGCGCGACAGGACTGCCACCAGCCAAAAGCTCAATGTTCAGGTCAATGTCGGCACGCGGTTGCCGCGGGGCGTGCAGGCGCGCCGGTTGCCGCCCGATATCGTGCGGATTATGCCGCAATACCGGGACTATGAGTACACGGTGATCGACAACCGCGTTGCCATTATCGATCCGCGGCGGCGCGAGGTTGTCGATATTCTCGACGACGGACCGGGTTACGGCAGGGCAGCCGCTTACAGCCGCGATCATGTCGTCATCAGCGATGACATGCGCAGACGGTTCAGAGAATTGGTGCGGAGCTCTTCGACGACGGTCGGCTCGACCTCGCCTTCGGCCGGCGGCGGAACCTCCGCGTCGAACTGTCTGTCGCTGCAGCCGGTGCCGGAAGAACTGGCGCGCAACCATCCGGAGCTCGCCAACTACCGCTATCTCGCCATCGGCGACGAGGTGGTGCTGGTTGACCCGCAGCAGCAGAAGATCGTCCAGGTGATCGACTGAGGCTGGCTGTTCTCCCTCTTCCCGTTCTTACGGGGAGAGGGTCGGGGTGAGGAGCTGCACGTTTCCGCGGCAACCCGGTTTGCAGACACCCTGGTGGTTAACCTCGCCGACCGGCATCCTGATGTGGACATAGACGAAAACGGCGATCGCTGATTCCTCTTGAGCTTGTGCCGGCCCCGGTGCGCATCCTTTCGCGTCGGATTGAATTCGCGGACTTGGTTGCGGTTCAATGCCGCATGACGCCGATCCGCGCCAGCATCACCGGGCCGCCGCTCTCCGCCACCAGGATCAGCGCTTCCATGGCGGCTTGCCCGTCCGGCAGGGTAAGTTTCGCCTCGGGCAGCTTGCCGACGTACTCGGTGGCATCTCTGAGGGTGATGAACGCGCACCAAAGAAAGAGGCCTGAAGCGAACCTAGATCAGCCAAGTGCTGATTGCAATTACCCGGCCCAGCTCAGTGCCGACAGGGCAACCCAAAAGCGCGGAATTGCCTACAAGGATGGTGAGTGCCGCTCGCGTGGCTGTCCGCGTTCGAGAATCAATAGGGAGAGCATCTTTCCTCAAAGGAAGACGCGCATTTTTGTCGTTGCTCGACAAGAATCCCGATCGGCCTCGCATCTCAATTAGACTCACGTGAAAAGCTTTCATCCGGCACACCTAAATGGGCGGAGCTGACGGCTCGCGAAAGTCCGCTATGCCCCCGTAGCGATCAAATTCCGCATCGCAGCGAATGATACGACGGGCCATCAACGACATCGGAAGCTCGCCTATTCTAGTGCGGCGCTGATCGCGTTAACTAGTTCGTCTTCCGTGAACGGCTTCAAAATAATTCGCAAGTCGTTCAACTCATTCAGGGCGGCGCGATCGCCATAGCCGGTGATAAGGATGACTGGCAAAGTTGGCCGCATCGCACGGATCGCTTTCGCAAGCTCGCCGCCGCTCATTTCCGGCATGGCGAGATCCGCGAGAACGAGATCTATTTCCTGATTACTTGCGAGCATGCGAAGCGCTTCGCCGCCGCTCTCCGCCGACACCGTTGCATATCCGAGAAGATCGAGCATCCTAACCATGGACTTCAGGACAGCCTTTTCGTCATCTGCGACCAGAACACGAAATCTCTTGGTGGTCTGCAGAGGCTTGCTCGCATCAACGGTGTCCGCATGGTGATCAGCATTGTCGACCCCCGCGCGCGGCAAGAAAACCTTCACCGCAGTGCCCTGACCGAGGCGAGTCTCAATACGCACGCCACCACCGGACTGTTTGGCAAAACCGAAGACTTGCGCCAATCCGAGGCCCGAGCCCTTTCCTGGTTCTTTCGTCGTGTAGAAAGGCTCGAACACATGCAGCAGGACATCATCTGGGATACCAGTGCCGGTATCATTGACGGCGAGAACCACGTAGTCTCCCGGCAACGGCTCTTCCGGCCGAAAGGACTCGCTTTCGATGACGGTGTTGAACGTCTCGATAGTGAGCGTGTCGCCCGGCTGCATCGCGTCCCTGGCGTTGATGGCGAGATTGAGAACGATCATCTCGATTTGGTTTGGATCGACCAGAGCGGGCCAGAGATCCGGAGCAAATATTGTTTTGAGTTGCACCGTCCCGCCCAAGGTGGCGCCGAGCAGATCGCCGATTCCGGCGATCTTTCTGTTTAGATCAACCTCGAGGGGTGCAAGTTGCTGTTTCCGCGAAAAGGCGAGGAGTTGCGCAACGAGCTTCCTGCCCCGGTCAGCAGCGGTCCGGATGAGTTCGATGCCTTCCCGATCGTCAGGGCGTTCCATTGTACGAGCGAGCAGACGCGCATTGGTCAGCACGACTGTGAGTAGGTTGTTGAAATCGTGCGCCACTCCTGACGTGATCTGCCCGATCGCATCGAGCCGCTGCAACTGCTGGACTTCGGTTTCGGCAAACTTACGTTTCTCCATTTGAGAGCGGAGCTGCCGGTTGGCCTCCTCCAGTTCGCGCCTCCGGTCTTCAATGCGGCGCTCGAGCCTTTCTTCAATACGTTTGCGCTCGGTGACCTCCAAGGCGATACCGAAAAACGCAACTGGCGCCTCGTTCTCGAAATTGGTCCGCCCGCGCGTCGCGATCCAGCGTTCCACGCCGTCCGTATTTCCGATGACCCGGTACTCGATATCGTAGACCCCATCGCCCCGCGGGTCGACGGACCGCTGGACCGCAGCCTCGACACGTGCAAGATCGTCTGGATGAACGCCGGCCCTCCACACCTCGTAATCGACAGGCGTGCCTGCAGCCAGGCCCCACATTGCCCGCAACGTGTCATCCCATTGCAACTCATTGGTTTGCGGATTCCAAGCATAGCGGCCGAGCCGCGCGAGATCGACGGCCGCCTTCAGCCGTGCTTCGCTCTCGCGCAGACGCGCTTCGGCATGCTTCTCCTCTGTGATCTCGCGTATGGCACCGATGAATCCGACCGGCTGTCGGCCTTCAAAGAAATTTTGGGCGTGGGTAGAGACCCAACGTTCTATGCCATCCTCGATTCCCTGCACACGGTACTCGGCCACGAAAACGCCATCGCTATCGGGGTCGAGTGAGGCCTCCCACGCCGCTGCGACCCGAGCCTGGTCGTCACGGTGTATGGCCGCGACAGCCATCGGCGCGTCGACGGTGGTGTCAGCGGGTAATCCCCACATTGCCTTAAGGCGTGCATCCCAGTCGAGAGCGCCGGTCCTAGGGTCGCCAGAATAAGGCGATAAGCCGATCAGTCCGACTGCCGCCTTTAGCCGCGCTTCGCTGGCCAGCAGCAACGCTTCTGCTTGTTTACGCCGATCGATGTCTCGGAACGCAACAGAAACGCCCGTCGAGACTGGATAGATGTCGACCTCGAACCAATGCCCAATCAAAGGCGAGGTGCTCTCGAAATGCTGGGCCGTGCCAGTCTCGAGTGCGCGCCGCTGCGCCTCATAGTCCAGCGCGCCGACAGCGTTCGGGAACGCTGAGAGAAACGGGACGCCTATCAAATCGTCGGGCTTCTTGTCCCAAATCTCGAGTGCCTTGCGGCTTGCGTAAAGAAAACGTTGATCCTGATCAAGCGCATAAAAGGCCTCGCCGATCCCTTCGAGTACCTCGCGCAGGCTGGCTTCGCTCTTGCGCAAGGCCCGTTCGGCCTGGTCTCGCGCCGCCTTTTCCTTTATGGCGTTGGTGGTTTCGAAAGCAGTGGCGAGATTGGCGACGACCGCGCCCGTCTCGTCGCGGATGGGCGTAAAGTAAGACGTGAAAAACGCTTCCTCAGGACCGTCGTCGCGCAGAAGCGTCCAGGGATGGTCTTCCAGCGTAACGGTCTCGCCCGCGAAAACACGGCGGTGGATCGCCGCTTCAGCCGCCTCCCATACCTCGCCCCAGACTTCGCGCCCCGGTCGACCGAAGGCACGAGGATGCATCGTCCCCATGAACGCCCGATGGACCTCATTGTAGATTAGGATGCGCTCGGGACCCCAGATCAGATTCATCGCGAGTTGCGATGCCATCATGAGGTCAATGGTGGTCTTGAGGCTCTGGGGCCAACTGGCAATCGGCCCAAGCGAAGTCTTCTCCCAATCGAACGCGCGAACGCGCGCGCCCATCTCGCCGCCGTTGGATGGCCAAGCTGATCGTCCTAGGTGAAGGTCCTTGCCCACCTGGGCTTCTCGCGGGCGCTGGCGAAAAGGACATCATTGTCCTGACGTACGATCGCGCGCGCCCATCTCGCCACCGCTGGACGGCCAAGCTGATCGTCCTCGGTGAAGGTCCTTGCCCACTGGGCCTTCTCGCGGGCGCAGGCGAAACGGACGTTATTGTCCTCAAGTACGATAGATTGGCCCGGGCAATCAAGCGTCAAAAGATTGGCCCGGGCAATCAAGCGTCAAAAAGTTGGCTTGGTCCCCGCAATTATGGGTCCCTCGCGAGGAGGTCTCACGGGCAAGATACACGCGGTGGTGGACACCGACGGGCTACCGGTCCGTCTCGTGCTCACGCCCGGTGAGGCACATAATAATCGGCTGTGTGTTCGGTCCTCCTCGTACCTTGCTCCCCCCAGAACGTGTTCATAGCCGCGCAGCAATGGCCCGGCTCAAAAACGGACTTCTGTGATGACCGGGGTGAAGTCGACTTGGCGGCTCGCGGAAATCGCTTATCGTCGCACAGCCGGCCACCTCTCACGGCCGAACCAATTGTTTCATGCGCTCTTAGTTCCTAAAAGTGCATAGTTCACCGACCGTTCAGCTGGCTTGTGAACATAACAGGGCGGCCATGCCGAGCGGTCCCTGGAGGGAGGGATGTTGTTGCGGCGGGCTAGGAACCCGGGCGCCCTCCCCGGGTTCCGCCTCCGCGGGCCACCCCACGTCTACGCTCGCTTCTATCCCGGTGGGATACTTCAGCTTAATCGCCCGCACACATGGCTGTCCGGCTATGAGGCGCCGTCGATCAGCACGACGTCATTCCCTTTTAATGCAGCTTGCGCCTGGCCTGCGGCGCCTCGAACTGGGCTACCTCGGCGGTCTGCGCCACCTTGCCATTGAAGGTCAGCACATTGCCTTCGCTCGAGATCACAACGCGGTCCCCGTCGGCGACCTCGCCGGCCAGGATCATCTCGGCCAGCGGATCCTGCACGCTGCGCTGGATCACCCGCTTCAGGGGGCGCGCTCCATAGGCGGGGTCCCAGCCTTTGTCGGCCAGCCAGTCGCGTGCGGAAGCATCGAGCGTCAGCGCGATCTTTCGATCCTCGAGCAGCTCTTGCAGCCGCGCGAACTGGATCTCGACGATCCGGCCCATCTCGCTCTTCTGCAGGCGGTGGAACAGGATGATCTCGTCGACGCGGTTGAGGAACTCAGGGCGGAAATGTGCCCGCACCATCCCCATCACCTGATCGCGAACGGCCGAGGTGTCCTCGCCTTCCGGCTGGTTCACCAAAAATTCCGAACCGAGGTTCGACGTCATGATGATCAGGGTATTGCGGAAGTCGACGGTGCGGCCCTGCCCGTCGGTCAAGCGGCCGTCGTCGAGCACCTGCAGCAGCACGTTGAAGACGTCCGGGTGCGCCTTCTCGATCTCGTCGAACAGCACGACCTGGTAGGGCCGCCGCCGCACCGCTTCCGTGAGCGCGCCGCCCTCGTCATAACCCACATAGCCCGGAGGCGCGCCGATCAGACGGGAGACCGAGTGCTTCTCCATGTATTCGGACATGTCGAGGCGCACCATCGCGGTCTCGTCGTTGAAGAGATACTCCGCCAAGGCTTTCGTCAGCTCGGTCTTGCCGACGCCGGTGGGTCCTAAGAACATGAACGAGCCGGTCGGCCGGTTCGGATCCTGCAGGCCCGCGCGCGAACGCCGAACGGCGGTCGCCACCGCGTGCACCGCTTCGGCCTGGCCAACGACGCGCCTGGAAAGCGCCTCCTCCATCTTGAGGAGCTTGTCCTTTTCGCCTTCCAGCATCTTGTCGACGGGCACGCCGGTCCAGCGCGACACGACCTGCGCGATGTGGTTGGCGGTGACCGCCTCCTCCATCATTTCGCCGGGCGCCTCGTTGTCCTCGATGGAGGCGAGTTTCTTCTCAAGCTCGGGAATCTTGCCATAGGCAAGTTCGCCCGCGCGCTGGAATTCGCCGCGGCGCTGCGCGTTGGCAAGTTCAATGCGCAAGGCATCGAGCTCGCTCTTCAGCTTCGCCGCATCGGAAAGCTTGTTCTTCTCCTTGCTCCAGCGCGCCGTCAGCGCCGCGGATTTCTCTTCGAGATCGGCAAGTTCCTTCTCCAGCGTCTGCAGCCGGGTCTTGGAACCCGGATCGCTTTCCTTCTTTAGCGCCTCCTGCTCGATCTTCAGCCGGATGATGTCGCGATCCAGCGAATCGAGCTCTTCCGGCTTCGAATCGACCTGCATCTTCAGCCGCGCCGCCGCCTCGTCCATCAGGTCGATGGCCTTGTCCGGCAGGAAGCGGTCGGTGATGTAGCGGTTCGACAGCGTGGTCGCGGCCACCAGCGCGGAATCGGTGATGCGCACCCCATGATGCTGCTCATATTTGTCCTTCAGGCCGCGCAGGATCGAGATGGTGTCCTCGACTGTGGGCTCGTTGACATAGATCGGCTGGAAGCGCCGGGCGAGCGCGGCATCCTTTTCGACATGCTTCTGGTATTCGTCGAGCGTTGTGGCGCCGATGCAGTGCAGCTCGCCGCGCGCGAGCGCAGGCTTCAACAGGTTGGACGCGTCCATCGCGCCGTCGGCCTTGCCGGCGCCGATCAGCGTGTGCATCTCGTCGATAAACAGGATGATGCTGCCCTCCGCGGAGATGACCTCCTGCAGCACGGCTTTCAGCCGCTCCTCGAACTCGCCGCGATACTTTGCGCCGGCAATCAACGCGCCCATGTCGAGGGAGAGCAGCTTTTTGTCCTTCAGGCTTTCCGGCACGTCGCCATTGACGATGCGCAGCGCGAGGCCCTCGACGATAGCGGTCTTGCCGACGCCGGGCTCGCCGATCAGCACGGGATTGTTCTTGGTGCGGCGGGAGAGCACTTGAATCGTGCGACGGATCTCCTCGTCGCGGCCGATGACGGGATCGAGCTTGCCGTCGCGTGCGGCCTGGGTCAGGTCGCGGGCATATTTCTTCAGCGCGTCGTAGGCGTTTTCGGCCGTCGCGGAATCCGCGGTGCGGCCCTTGCGCAGGGACTCGATCGCCGCGTTAAGATTCTGCGTCGTGACGCCGCCCTGGCTCAAAATATTGCCGGCTTCGCTGTTCTTGTCCATCGCGAGGCCCAGTAGCAGCCGCTCGACGGTGACAAAGCTGTCGCCGGCCTTGTCGGCCGCCTTCTCGGAAGCATCGAAGGCGCGCGCCAGTTCCGGCGCGAGATAGACCTGTCCAGCCCCGCCGCCGGACACTTTTGGCAATTTATTCAGCGCGTCCTCGGTCGCTTTCAGGATGGCGCGGGAGTTGCCGCCCGCACGGTCAATCAGGCCGCTCGCAAGGCCCTCATTGTCATCCAGCAGCACTTTCAACACATGCAGTGTCGAGAACTGCTGGTGGCCCTCGCGCATGGCGAGCGATTGCGCCGACTGGATGAAGCCGCGCGAACGCTCGGTATATTTCTCGATATTCATCGGTTTGCTTCCTTCAGCGCGACGCTCAAGCCCGAAGGCACTCCCTAATATCATTATTGAGTTTCCGCCTGGCCGCGTTGATATCGGTCAACCGGCCGGTGGTCGTCGACCTCATTTGGCATAGCCGCGCCCCCCGCCGCAGCGGTGCCGCTCTCCGCCGGCTACCAGCCAGACTAGTATCTCTAGCTCGGCGCGCCGGTTGAATGAGGGAATTGCATCCGATTGTGCGGCGAGACGTTTACGCTCCACGTCCTGTTTTTCGATCGTCCAGGCCGAACCCACAGCGCGTTGACCTCCATAAAGCTTCCCGAAAGCTTTGGCTGTCACTCAGTCGTAGTAGCACAGCCTGCATACCGTGCTTGCGCGCGCACGATCCGCATCGCGATTGCTGCACCGAGCGGCCGACAAAGATATTGGCCGCTGAAAACCCTCAAGCAAGCTGACGTCAATCAAGGTGCTCGCGATGCGGGAGCCCCTAGATTTCGGTGAATGATGGATTGCGCTGTTGCAACCAGGGAGACCCGGTCGAACGCTGGTAGTCATTACCGAGCGGCGCAATGGTCGCACCTAGAACAGTCCGGACATGGACCCGTCCAAGGCCCCCCAAGCGCTGGTCTCCCGTCTCGCGGTCGCGCTCGGCATCGGGCTATTGGTCGCCTCGAACGGGGCTGGCGTCGACGTTAAGCGAGCCCTGGGTGTCCATGGCGCGCCTCACACCTGACATCTTGAGCACGTCAGATGCGGCGGTGGCCATTCTTGGCGTCGTACCGTCAGCAAAATCGCTACCTGGTCGGAAGCAGTTGCGCTGTGGTGGCCTTTGTCTTCGCTGCCTGAACGGCGGTTGATCGCCAAGGCCGAGGATTGCCGCTCGCTGGCACCGTCAAATTGAAGATGCTCGGTCATTGCAGATGACAATGCTATCGAAGAAGGAGAAATCGATGCGGATCGAGCCCGTCTTTATATTTGACCTTGATGGAACCCTGGTGGACAGCGTGTACCAACACGTCCTTGCCTGGAAGCACGCGCTTGACGCTGAAGGCATTGAGCTATCGGTGTGGCGCATCCATCGCAAGATCGGCATGAGCGGCGGCTTGTTCACCGACCAGCTTCTGCGCGAGACCGGGTTCGAGATTAGCGATGAGCGCGCGGAACGGCTGCGCGAGGGCCACGCCGCCGCGTACCGTCAGCAGGCCAGATACGTCCGGCCTCTGCCGGGAGCGCGAGAATTGCTGTCGTGGTTGTCGGAGGCCGGTATTCCGTGGACGATTGCGACCAGCGGCCGCATGGAAACCGCAGCCGTCAATCTGGCCGCGCTCAGCGTCGATCCAGACAGGATCCCGGTAGTGACGCGCGATCAGGTCAAATATGCCAAACCCGATCCGGACCTGTTTCTCGCGGCCGCCGCCCGACTGGAAGCACCTATCGAAACAGCAGTGGTTGTGGGCGATAGCGTCTGGGACATGCTGGCGGCAATACGATGCCGGGCCCTGGGTGTTGGTCTTTTGAGCGGTGGCTATGGGCAAGACGAGTTGAGGCAATCCGGTGCAATCCGCGTTTACGATGATCCGGCCGATCTGTTGAGGCATGTCGACGAGGTTGGCGGCCGTCGATGACGCCTGCACGCGCGGCACGGCCACGCTCAAGATACCTCACGCACCTTCCTGGCACAGCCGCGGAACCCCATTTTGCAGGCGCAATCAGCCGCGTTGAGAGGAAACTCTCGTTCGCACGGCAGCCTTTTTGTAACGACTTCTGGCTCGCTTGGTCCTTGTCGTCAGTGCATGAGCCGCGTGTGATCGTCTCAGATGTCTAACGACGTCACCTCCTCCGGCCTGCTCACGACAGCCGCCCTTGATGAGAGGGCCGCTCTTGTCACGAAGTGGCGATCGAGGCACGCACGAGACAACTGCGAGTTTCCCCTGATCACGGGCATACGGAGAATTTCGAAATTCTTAGCGTGTTCGGCCTGCAACGATATGACCCTGAGCCGGGGGTCGGCCTCCAAATATGCAAGCGGATTGACACCGTTGGGGTTGCGGTTTGTCAGCGCAGCAGCAGGACAGCCGCTTCATCCTGCCCCTGCCCCGAAGCTCGACCGTTGTGAGGCAAGCCATGTCTTGGTACCTGAAGCTCGGCTCCATCGCCGGAACAGCCGTCCGAATCCACATCACTTTCCTCCTCTTCCTCGCCTGGATTTTCGGCGCGAGTTACGTCTCGGGCGGGACCAATGCGGCCTGGAGCAGCCTTCTGTTCATGATGCTCCTGTTCATCTGCGTGCTGGCGCATGAGTTCGGCCACATCCTGATGGCGCGCGCCTTCGGCGTTCTGACACCCGATGTCATTTTGCTTCCAATCGGCGGCGTCGCGCGGCTGGAACGCATTCCGCAAACGCCGCTTGAGGAATTTCTCATCGCGATCGCGGGCCCACTGGTCAATGTCGTGGTCGCGTTCGGTCTCGTCCTCCTCACGAGCGCGACACTGGACGGCGGCTCGCTCGCGGCGGTCGAAAGCGCCCAGGTCTCAATGGTCGACCGGCTCGCATCGGTGAATCTGTTCCTCGCGCTCTTCAACCTGGTCCCCGCCTTCCCGATGGATGGCGGACGCATCCTGCGCGCGCTCCTCTCAGCGCGGCTCGGCCTCGTTCGCGCCACCGAGATCGCTGCAATGATCGGTCAATGGGTCGCGTTCGCGCTCGGCTTTATCGGTCTGTTCGGAAGCCCGATGCTGATCTTCATCGCGATCTTCGTTTATCTGGCGGCCTCCTCGGAGGCCCATATGGTCGCCCTCCGCTCCTTGTCGCAAGGCGTGCCGGTCGACGCCGCGACGATGACGCAGTTCGCAATGCTCACGCCGGAATCGCGTCTCAACGAGGCGATCGAGCTCCTGCTGCACACGAGCCAGAGCGAATTCCCGATCGTCGATCATGCACAGCGGCCAGTCGGTATCCTGTCCCGCGCCGACCTGATCCGCGCTCTGAAAGAGCTCGGTCCCGAGGCTCGGCTAAAGGACGCGACATTGTCGCCTTTCCCGACCTGCAATCGTCGCTGCACGCTGGAAGACGCACTCAAACTCCTGCAGGAAAAAGGTGCGCCCGCCGTCGGCGTCCTTGATGGTGCGGACCGGCTGGTTGGACTTGTGAGTTCCGAAAGGCTAGGCGAAATGCTGATGATCGCGAGCGCCATGCCGCCTGGATACCGACTGAGCAGCGGCCACCGGCCCGCGGCAGCCTGAACGGACCGGTTATCGCCGACGTTGTCGGTTTCGATAACCCTCTGCGGCCGTCGATTTTGATCTTGCGAGGCTGCGGGCTCGCGACCTCGAATATATTCCTGATTGTCTCGTTCGAGCCGTGGGCGTTCGCAGCGCCGGGTGTGAATGACGAATCGCAATACCCAGTTGCCTCCTCAGCCAAGCAGTATTTCTCGCATTGAATTTCTCCATTGCATCGCTCTTGGGCGCCGAAATTGGTGTCGCCTACTCCCAGAGCCAAGTCAGGGCTTCCGATCCAAATTTGCCAATTTGCAGCACCACGGCCGCCCACAGGAATGCCGAAGCGAAATTGGCGACCTGAAAGGGCCAATAGGGCATGGCGAAGATGCCAGCGACAAGTGGAACGACCGCGCGCAACGGGCCGAAGAAACGACCGATGAAGACGCCGGACACGCCCCATTTCCTCACGAAGGACTCCCCCTTCGAAATGAGATGCGGATGCCGGGAGAAAGGCCACCTGTGGTAGATGGCCTTCCCCAGTTTCAAGCCGATCCAGTAGGATACCCAATCGCCGAGCCCAGCGCCCGTCGAGGCGGCGATCCAGATCGGCCAGAACTTGATCTCGCTCACGCTGACCAGCCCACCAATCGCGATCAACGCAGCCCAAGCCGGAACCAACACCGAGATGAATGCTAGCGACTCACCGAAAGCGAGCGCAAAAACAATCGGCGGCGCCCAGGCCTCGTTCTGACGCACGAAGTCGATGATTTGCTGTGCGTAAGATTCCATCGGCATTCGCATCAACCAAGCATCTACAGAAATGTGAGAAGACAGCAGTTACCTATACTGACCAATCGCTCCGCGTGCGGCCCGCCCTCGCTTTGTCCGACTTGGCTGAACTCGCCGACGAGTAGTCGGTAAACGGTCTTGACATCCCTGACGTCGGCAGCCTGCGAGAACTCCGCCTCTAGATGTCTTACGTCCAGGCTTCGCGCAGCGGCTTCGAAACGGTAGTTCAACCGATCCCTTGCCGCCTCTTCGCGGATCGAGTTCACCCAACGAGGTGTCTGTAATACCACCGACGCGCCAGCGCTGCCACTTCGTCCAGCGCAACGGGCTCCTCGAAGAAGCGTGTTGCGCCTGGCACGAGGGCGAATTGCTTTTCGCATTTCAGCTGCTTGAACGCTTCCCGGTTCGGCTTAACCGCCTCAAGGTCGTTTCCGCCTACTATGAGCAGCGTCGGTGCGCAGACGCGCACCAAGGCAGCACCGGCGAGATCGGGACGGCCTCCTCGCGACGTGATCGCACCAACTTGATCGGAACGTACCGCCGCCGCTTCCAATGCTGCCGCTATGCCGGTGTCAGTTCCGAAATAGCCGAGCCGTAGGCCCTTCGTATCCGGGTGTTGCGTGATCCAATCGGCTACACCAATCAGCCGTTCGGCGAGCAGCGCAATGTTGAGCCGCAACCTTTTCGTGCGGAGGTCTATTTCTTGCTCCTCGACCGTCAGCAAATCAACAAGGAGAGTCGCAAGATTGGACTCGTTGAGCAGACGCTCCACATAGCGATCCAGGTAGCGACTGCGAGGATTGTGAAAGCCACTGCTGCCTTGCGCGAAGAGAATAAGGCCGCTGGATTCTAGCGGCACCGTCAGCCTGCCGTAGAGCGATTCCGAGCCCGCTGGGATGGCTACCAACTGGTCTTCAATCGCTAGAGCAGCAGGATTGCGCATCGTTACTTTCCTTCCTGGAATGCGCTGCGGCGACCGCTATCTCTCCCGCCTATCCGCTGCGAACGAAAACGCCGCTTGCCTTGCCAATAGGCACTGATCGCGAGCAACACACCTTGGCTCGCAGCTTGGTTCGCAGCAAGCTTTTGAAAGAACTTTGCCCAACAAGGTCTCGCCCGACCATGACGTCCGTCAATGGAAGGATGATCGTGCCGCTTCTCGGCAGAGTATGATCACGAAGCACTGAGCCGGCACCCATTGCAGGAACAGCCAGAACGGCTTCGTGTGCAAGCAGGAGAACACGAACTGATTGCAAAGCTCGCAAATCAGCCCTCTTGCAACGAGAATTCCATAGGCATCGCGCGGAAGATTCCGAAATGGCCTTCCCCGCGGCGATCGGAAACTCGACGGACGGATCAGCCTCCTCCTTGATATTTGTCATCAGTTTCGCATTCTCTCACACACCACCACCACCACCACCCGGCCCGGACCGGGCACGAAATTGATCTTTATCACGGCGCCCTGTTCGACATTGCAGTATCTTTGCACGTGGTGCGGAGTTCCCCTATGGTTGCGGCCATTCACGTTTTTCCCGACGACAATTTCGACGACTGGGTCGTTCGCGACGACAAGGGGTGCGAGCTCGGTCACTATCCGACCAGGGAAAACGCCGAATTTGCCGCGCAAGCAGTTGCGCGGGAATTGGGGACCAGGTTCGTCGTTCATCTCCCTGATGGAAGAACGAGTTGCACTAATTTTGCGAGGGGATGGCTCGCCAGATTGTTCGGTTCGGTCGGCCTAAGAAAATGGTAGCGCCTCTGTTGGAAGAGGCATCAATTACAATGCGACACGAAGGTCAATTTGCGCCGCCTTGAGCCACGAAATATTGACAACGATCATGGTGCACGACACGACGGCGCTCAATGTTCCCCGCGCGAGTTCGGATGAAGACGATATCTCTGTGCTCTGCACGCGGAGCAGCGTTTTGCCTTTGGCCTAGTCGTTACGACTAACCAGCGTTCCGCTCGCTGAGGAGGACACGATGTCGACAGGCGATATTGTCTGGATGTTCTTCATATTCTCAGCGCTCCAACCGATGCTGCGGCGGCAGTTTCTCGAAGTCTTGCGGGTACGCAAGATTTCGCAGATCGAGCGCGAGCGACAGTCCCGGGTGATCCTGCTGGTGCACCGGCAGGAAACGATGCGGTTTCTCGGCTTTCCGCTTGCGCGCTACATCGACATCAACGATTCCGAGGACGTGATGCGCGCTATCCAGATGACGGACGCCGATGTGCCGATTGATCTCGTGCTTCATACTCCGGGCGGACTCGTCCTGGCCGCATTGCAGATCGCCAAAGCCGTACGGGAACACAAAGCGAAGGTCACCGTCTTTGTACCGCACCACGCCATGTCGGGCGGTACGCTGATCGCACTCGCCGCCGACGAAATCGTCATGAGCAAGCATTCCATGCTGGGCCCGATCGATCCGCAACTCGGGGACTCACCGGCCGCCTCGCTGATCAAGGTCTTGGCAGACAAGCCGATTGCAAAGGTCGACGACCGCACGCTGATCATGGCCGACGTCGGCCGCAAGGCGATCACGCAGGTCAAACAGGCCGCATGCGAGCTGCTGACCCGTCGACTATCCGCGGAGAAAGCCGGTGCCGTCGCGGACACCCTAACCTCCGGCACGTGGACCCACGACTATCCGATATGGGCCTCCGTCGCGACGTCGCTCGGCTTGCCCGTGAGCACCGACATGCCGCACAACGTCCTCAAGCTGCTCAAGCTCTATCCGCAACCCGTCCGAATGCAAAGCGGCGGCGGCGTGGAGTACCTGCCGGTCGAGCGGCGCGGATCGGAAGGACCGAAGATGGATGCGTTCGGATGGCCGCGGGTTCCGTAACGCATCCAAGTCGCACGATCAATTCGCCCTCATCAATTATCAAGTCACGAAACTCGTGTGAACTTGACGGCAGTCAACGTGCCCGGCTCTGTCACATGTATAAATACCTGATCACCAAGCGGCTCGAGTGTCGTGGTATCCCCGACCGCCTCGGTTGATCCCTCACTCTATTCAGGAGACGATCATGCACCAACTAATTCGCGGAGGCGCGATCGCCGTTGCGCTTCTTGGCAGCGTAAGCTTCGCCGCCGCCCAGCGCGCCTCTGGCGACGTTCACCCCGATTTGACGGCAAGTCAGCAACAGGCTGTCAGCCAGGGACTCGCGTCTTCGCCATCACAGCCCGCGCCGTCCGGCGAGCAACCGCAGGTTGGCAATAAAGTTCCCGATTCCATGTCAGCGCAGTCGATGCCGGGCAACGTTACCGATAAGGTTCCCGAGACGAAGAACCTTCTCTTCGTCAAACTGCCGGACCGGATCGTGCTGATCGATCCCGACAACAAGCTCGTCACGCAGATCGTCATGGACAGCACCACCACGGATTCGAGCACCACGGGATCGAATACCAGCGGATCGACGACCAATACCTTGGACCGGCCTTCTCGGTAACGATCCGCAGCTAGATTGATCTCGTCGGATGATACCGGCGACGCGCGTGTATCGTATGGCGCGTCTCCGGGCAGCAACCGAAAGTGATTTGATTGTCAAATCTCGTTTCTCGTTGCCATCGCCAGCGACGGTCGTCTCGACGATCGTCGCTCTTGCTCCGTGGATGAATCGTGCTGCCGCGGGAAACTCGGGCTCACGCACTCAAGACGAACGAGCTTGCCCAAGGCTACCGTTCTGTAGCCCAAAGCTAAACCTTGACGTCAATAAGAGCGAGACGGTCGGAGGATCAAGGATTTCAATCGGCAAAGACGGTAACATCGATGCCATCGTCGCCGTCAACGATTTCGCCCGTCTCGTAGGCCAGCCTACGCTATTCCCCATTACCGTAAGTTCAACCTTTCCCTCCGTCGGAGGTAGTGCGCCCCAAAACTGCCGGCTTTCGTCAGCAGTTGATAGCGCTTCGTACTAACGTCAGGCCATCTCGTCCTCCGCCAGATCGCGACGACCTATCAGCCAATAGATAACGCCGAGCGCGACGATCGCCGCCGCCAGCGACAAGATGTGCAGCGCGTCCGTCTCTGTGAGATCGAGGATGATGACCTTCCGGCAGATAGCCAATAACGTGATCATCACGACCGAGCGTATCTGGACAACGGTATCACGGCGCTCAGCAACCACCAGAAGCGTTTTCTTGAACTCGAGTGCAATGATCACCGTCAGGATCATGCCGAATGCAGCCTGAAACGCCGAGTAGTCGGATGGATCGAATCCTCCAGCGAGAACCAGGCCAAACAAGATCTTCAAGGTCAGGGTCCACATGGCGGCGACGACGATGACGGCAATCAACGCCGTGAGGAACATGACGACGACGTACTCGAAGCGTTGATACAGCGACAGCAGCCCCAATCGTTCTCTCGCATCCCTCAACTCGTGCTTGATCGACATCAGGGCCTCCGACACGCCGCGTCTCACGCTTCTGGCGTCTCACGCTTCCACAATCCTTCCTGGCGCACTCTCTTTCCAGGCGCTCGGGGTGGACGTTGTATCAGTATTACCAGCGGGATCGCCAGCAAGGACACGAACATCATCAGCTTGAAATTGTCGATGAACGCGACAGCTTCTGCCTGTGCTGAAACGAGCTGGGCAAGTGCGGCCCGCCCCTGAACGGTTGCGAGACCGAAATGCTGGGCATGGTCGCGTATCACCTGCCGGTAGGGGGTGATGTGCTCGACCAGCTCGGCCTGGGCGGTGGCTGAATTGCGCACCAGCAGATAGCTCATCAGGGAAATGCCGATGCTCGCCCCGATATTTCGCATCAAATTGAAGAGCCCGGTTCCCTGCGTGCGCAACGTCGAGGGAAGGGTTCCGAACGCCACCGTGCCGAGCGGTACGAAGACGAATCCAAGGCCGAAACCCTGCAGTAAACCGGTGCGGACCAGGGTGCCCTGCGATACGTCGGGAGTAAAGCCGGTCATGAAATAGAGGGACAGCGCCGTCAGTCCGAAACCAGTCGCGATCAAGATGCGTCCGTCGATATGGCGGATGAGTTGCCCGACCAACAACATCGCGACCATGGTCCCGACACCACGTGGCGCTAGCACGAGGCCCGCCGTCAGCACTGGATAGTTCATAAGCTTTTCGAGATAGGGCGTCAGCATCGATAGCGTCGCTAGCAGCACGACACCGACGATGAAAATCAGGATGACCCCGACGACAAAATTCCGGTCGCGGAACAACGCAAGATCAATGAAAGGATCGGCCATCGACAGGGAGTGGACCGTAAAGAGATAGAAGCCGAGCACGAAAAGGGCGGCTTCCAACTGAATCTCGGGAGAGGAAAGCCAGTCGAGGCGCTCGCCCCGGTCCAGGAAAAGCTGCAATGCACCAATGCCCAGGCTGAGCGACGCAAATCCGAGCCAATCGAGCCGCCGCGCAAGGGGCCGATCGGTGCGCCGTCCGAGAAACAGCAAAATGCCAAGCGCGCACAGCAGGCCAACCGGCAAGTTGACATAAAACACCCAGCGCCAGCTATAGGAGTCGGTCAACCAGCCGCCGAGTGTCGGCCCGAGAATCGGGCCCAACATGACGCCGAGGCCGAATATCGCCGTCGCCTGTCCTTGCCGCTCCGGCGGATAAACGTCGAGCAGCACGGATTGCGAGAGCGGCACCAGCGGCGCGCCAAAGATACCCTGAAGCAGTCGAAAGACGACCATCTGTCCTAGCGATACGGCCGCCCCACAGAGCATCGAGGTCACAATGAAGCCGATCACCGCTGTCAGGAATAATGGCTTGCGGCCGAGCCTTGCTTCGAGCCAGCCAGTCGCCGGCGTAACGATCGCCGCTGCGACGATATAGGAAGTCAAGACCCAGTTGATTTGGTCGCTCGTTGCCGACAGGCTGCCCTGCATATATGGCAACGCGACATTGGCTATCGTGGTATCAAGCGCCTGCATCAGGGTCGCAAGCATCACGGTTACTGTGATCATTCCGCGGTTCATGATGCTGCTATCTGCGGCGCTGCTCGCCATGTCAGGCCCCGAAAATCGCGGTGAAGTCACGCCACAGCTCGCGTAGCGATCGCTGGTGGCCGGTGTCGATCGAGATCTTGACACTCATCCCTGCGCGCAGTGGCGGGTGGTTCGCGGGTTGATCGAAAGAAAGACGAACCGGAATGCGCTGCACGACTTTCACCCAGTTGCCTGTGGCATTTTGCGGCGGCAGTAGTGCGAAGACCGATCCACTCGCGGGTGCCAGCGATGTTACCTGCGCTGCAATCGGCGCGTCCGGATAGGCGTCAACGATGACCCGCGCCGGATTTCCTTCCCTCACATAAGTGAGATCCGTCTCCTTGATATTGGCTTCGACATAGAGATCGCGCGTCGCTACCAGCGGAAACGCGGCTTGTCCGGCATTCAAAAAAACGCCTATCGCGATGCTCTCGATGTTGTGCGGAATGCCGTCGAAAGGTGCGACGATAGAGGTCAGTCGCAGGTTGCGCGCGGCGAGATCGACGGCCGCCTGCGCCTGTTTGACCGTGGATTGCTGGTCGACCGGCAAATCCAGGTTGCCGCCAATCTGGGCGAGCGCCGCTGCTGCCTCCCTCTCCAAGCTGGCCAGATTGGCCTTCGCCGCCTGAAAGTCGCGGATTGCGGCATCGAGCGTCGCCCGAGGCGAGGTGCCAGTGTTGTAGAGCTGCTGCTGGCGTTCATAATTGGCCCGCGTGTAGTCGACCGAGGCCCTTGCCTCATCGATCTGCTTCTGGCGTGCTCGGTAAGTCTCGATCAGCGTGTGCGCCTGGTCGCGTGCAATGCCGAGCTGCGCTTCGGCGTTGGCTAGCGCAACCCGATATGTCTCCGTATCGATGTTGAAGAGCGGGTCGCCTTTCTTCACCGGCGCGTTCGACCTTGCCGCGATGCCGATGACCTGGCCCGAGATCTGCGCGCTGATCGACGCGCTCACCGCCTGAACATAAGCGTCTTCCTCGGACACGTAGCGGCCGGTCGTCAGATAAAGCGCGAGCGCGCCGGCTACCAGCGCGACCGGACCAAGGGCCAACAGCGGTCGGCGCCAGCGGCTTCGCGATGGCGCCGGCTCGCCTTCTACGCCAGGCTTCTCCGTCGAACCCTGAAGTTCCCGACCCAGGTAAGGAGAACGCCTCGGGAGTGCGCGGGCCGTGGTGGGTTCGCCAACTTCCGTAAATGCTTCGAAGCCGCTATCTGGCATGGCGCGATACTCGCCGTCCCGGTTAGTCGCAATGTTGCGTCAATCGATCGTCGGCACCTTGATGGGTGTCAGCCTCTCGCGAAATACAAAATCCAGGCAGAAAATTGAGCCTCGACAATGCGTGAGGCGGCTCGATTTGCGATTTGACTTTGGCGCCCCCGCGTCGCTTGCCCTGCGTGGGCGTTCCTCCCAAGACTTGGACCGCCGGCGAAAGCCGTGCGGTCCACTTTTTCCGCCCAATGAACGGCGAGAGAGCAACAGGACCTCGTGACGATCACCCTTAACCGTCACTCCCGAATGCCGATCCATTCGCGCCATATGGTCAGGAGCGCCGCCATGATTACCGGGCCAAGAAAGAGGCCTACCAATCCAAACGACTGCATCCCGCCGAGAATTCCGACCAGCACCAGCAGGAAGGGCAGCTCAGCGCTGCCTCCGATAAGAGCCGGCTGAATGAAATTGTCGCCGATCAGAAGCACCGCCGCACCAAAGACAAACAGTCCGATAGGCGCCAACAAGCTCCCGTCTTGAACAACCAAAGTCAGAGCAGCCGCCGCAAGCGCAACCCAGGCGCCGAGCGGCACCATCGCCAACACAATTGTCATCGCCGAAAATAGCAGCGGGCTCGGCACGCCCATCACGACGTAGGCGATACCGACGACAGCGCCCTTCACAATCGCCGCTGCGATCGTTCCGTTCACGGTGGCGCGAGTTGCATCGGCGATCTTGCCGATCAGGCGAGTGCCGGGTCTGCCGAGCAGCCGCCGAGCGGTGACGACCGAACGGTTCGCAAGCCATGTTCCGTCACGCAGCATCAAGCAAAGCGCGATCAACGTAATGGCGAAGAGAAAGAGACGATGTAGCAGTGCGCCGCCGAGCGTGCCGGTCCAGCTCGTCAGACTTTCGATGTTTACACCGCGAAACCATTCCGTGAGAGCCTCAGGTCTGCTGAGGTTGGCACGCCACCAGAGATCGAGGTATTTGCCGGCGATCGGCAGCTGCGCGAACCAAGCAGGGACAACAACGCCGCCCTCGCGCAGGCGATCGAGCACATGCACAAGAGCGTCGCTCCCCTGGGCGACCTGACGCACGGTCAAGACAATGGGTACGAGAAGAACAAGGCCGATTATGCAAGTAAACAGTAACGATGCTAGCAGTGATGAGGGACGGCTAGAAATCAACTGCGCAAACCTAACATAGATCGGCCAGGTGGTGATGGCAATCACGCCCGCCCAAATCAATGCAACCAGGAAATCGCGCGCGACCCAAAGCGCGAGCAACACCACTGCGACTGCGATAACGGCCTGGGTGATCGCCCGCACATTCGATTCGAATGGGGGTGGAGGTTCTTCCAGCGTGCTAAGTCCACTTCCGTCATCGCTTCGCACGAAGTCATCGCGCTGCATTGGGGATCCCATCGTGCTGGCACCGATCCGTCTGCTCGCAGGCTACATGGCTAGCCACTTCACCACGCTGATGGACATCAACTTGCCGATGCCGATGCGCCGTTCGAATGGGTGCCGAGTTCGCGGGCGCGGTTTTCAATTCACCCAGATCGAATTGACAGGCATCAGTTGGTTTCGCCGCGGAGCTGAGGCTATCTGTTCCAGTGTGATCTCGGCCGGCCTTGTTGTTGATGCCCTTGCTCAAATCTTTCGAACCCGAACTCATGAGGACGTGGCCAGGCAAAGCTTTCACGAAGTAATGCTACGCAGCACGACCATCCGTATCCTGCGCATCTCGCCATTTCCTCCTCATCGCGCATGAATTCGGGCGCGTTCTTCCACCCCGAAGCCGCAATTGAAGGCTGTCAAGGTAGTCCACGCGGCGGAACGACAGGGCGGCGCGGCGGGCTCACAGGCGGGCTCTCGCCCTCGCATTTCCTTCCGAAATTGACCGACGTCAGTGTCGCTGCCGGCAATTTCCTCCATGCAGGCGGAAAGCCCACGCGAGATAGCCATCATGCTCGATCGTCCCCGCAATGCTTTACTTTTTCGGAATCACACGATGCACGTCCCCCGCACCATGTTTGCGGCGGCCATCGACCGCTTCGGCGGCCCGGAGGTGATCACTGGTCATGCTTTAGCGGTTCCGCCGCTGGACCCTGAAGAAGTCATGATTGCCGTCGACACCGCCGGCGTCGGCAGGTGGGATGCCGACGTCCGGGAGGGGTTTTACGCGCCCCGCAAGCCGCATTTTCCATTGATACTAGGCTACGACGGTTCCGGAATCGTCGTCTCTGTCGGCTCGCGGGTACGACGGTTGAAAGTCGGCGACGAGGTCTATTCCTACAATTGGGAGAACCCGAAAGGCGGCTTCTACGCCGAATACGTCGCCGTGCCTGCCGACAAGGTCGCGCCGATCCCAAAACGGCTTGACCTGCGACATGCTGGCGCGATCCCGATTACGGGATTGACGGCACTGCAGGGGATTGACGACGCACTGAAGCTGAAGAAGGGCGAGACCATCATCATTCACGGCGCTTCCGGCGGCGTCGGAACGCTTGCCGTGCAATTCGCAAGACTTCGCGGCGCCCGGGTATTCGCAACAGCATCAAGCCAGGAAGGCGTGGAACTCGTGCGGGAGATGGACGCGCATGTCGTGGTCGACGGCAAGCGCATCGACATCGATGACCAAGCGCGCCGCTTCGCGCCCGACGGCGTCGACGCCATCTTGGCGCTCGTCGGTGGAGATGCGCTGGAGAAATGCCTGAACGTGCTGCGGCCCGGCGGCCGGCTGGCGCACCCGAACGGCATCGAGCCGGCCCCGAAGAAGCGGCGCGGCACCGAATTGATCCGCTACGACGGCATTTCAGGCGTTCGCGAGTTCGAACGCCTCAACGCGGCGGCCCACGCAGCGAAACTCAAAGTTCCGATCGCGGAATGCTATTCCCTGGCCCACGCGCACAAGGCGCACGAACGTCTAGCCGAGGGTCATGTAGTCGGCAAAATTATCCTAGCGATACACGCTTCGTAGTGGCGAGACATGTATCTCGACGCTCCGCGCGCCCAAGCTCGCCGACAGGAGGCAATTTCCACGTACCCGCGATTACATCTGCTTCCACGTACCCGCGATTACATCTGCCACTAGATCAGAAATGGCCGATCGGAAATCGGCAGTTCGTTCATATTGTGCTCGACATCAGACGAATTTGGGGCGGGATAAAGCGTTTCCTTTTCCACCGGAACCTTGAGAGAGGAATGCCGTGGTCTCCAGTTCGTGAACGACCGATAGAATTCCAACAATTTCGACTGAGCGGTCACCCGCGAAGATCGATACGGCCCAAAGGTGCACGGAAGCATTTTTGACGCCCGTCAAGGCGCCCGTCATCCGGCACGCGCTAAGCATCACCAAAGGTCAATCAGATTGCGGGAGCATGTCATGACCAGCACGACGTTCACTGGCCCCTCGGACGCCAATACCGATGCTGCCACGGCGGCGCTCGCTCCAACCTGGTGGCTGTTCCTGGTGCGAGGCATTCTGGGCATCATCTTCGGATGTCTCGCATTGATCTTTCCCGGCCCGACAATGCTGTCGCTGGCGCTCCTGTTCTCCGCGTACATGCTGGTCGATGGCGTGGCCGGGATCGTCTCGGCGGTCCGCGCGATGCGCCGCAGGGGCCGCTGGGGATTTCTGATCTTCGAAGGGCTGGTCAATATCGCCGTGGGCATCGGAGCCCTCCTCTGGCCGGGCCTTACCGTGCTTGCCTTCGTGTTACTGGTTGCCTCATGGGCGATCGTCACCGGCGCGTTGATGACGGCTGCGGGTTCTCGCCTCAACCTGGAGCATGGCCGATGGTGGCTGGTCTTGGGTGGCATTCTGTCGCTGGCATATGGCGCGCTGCTTTTCTTCACGCCATTAATCGGGGCTCTCGTTCTGACTTGGTGGATGGGCGCGTACGCCATCGCCTTTGGCGTCGCCCTGATCATATTCTCGTTCCGACTTCGAGCGCGGCAGCAGCAGGCGACCAATCCTGCGGCCGTGGGCACGGTTGCCTAGTGGACCTGTGATGACGCCACGACGATCGAGCAATCAAAGTCACAAGAGCGGGGCCAAAGCCCAGCTTCCCCGCGAAATTGAAACGACCCCGGCTGAGGACGAATTCGTCCTGATGAGCCTAATCGAGACATTTCCGGCAAGCGATCCTCCCGCCTGGATACCTCTCACTCGCGTTGGCGTTCCTGAGCGACGGGCCAAATCCAAGTCTGCTCGAAAACGGCATTGGTGACCGGCACAATCTTTCCTGCAGGGTCGGGTAGCTAAGAACCATCAACCTTCGCTCTGCGGTCCCCGATCGCCGCTCTTGGGCGTCGCCGATCGAATTGGCGGAGGCAAACAGGACGCGCTCGTGGCGGAGACTGCGCCCGCAAGCCGGTCTCCGCATTGAAAGTTTGTGAAGCGAACCGCTGCATATCGCGCGCCTCTCGGCCGCCAGCCAGATGGCCGCAGGGCTCACTCACGATTTGAACCAACCGCTCAAGGCAATCATCAACTCGGTCGATGCTGCAAAGCGATTACTGGATCGCGAAGATCGTACCGAGAAACCTGTTGCGAAAGTTGATGAGCATCATGGCTGGACGTGTGACACCTCCTAGGATTGCCGTTGATCGGTAGCGTAATGACCCGCCGATCCCACAATCCGCATTGTACAGACCAGGAGCCAATCATGAGATCCGACCGTGAAATAGAACGCGACGTCCGCGAAGAGTTAAACTGGGATCCCGATCTCGATGCCAAGGACATCGCCATCTCAGTGAAGGATGGCGTGGTCACACTGGCTGGATTCACCAGAAGTTACAGTGACCGGCTGGAAGCCGAGCACGCGGCGAAGCGCGTCGCGGGCGTGCATGCCGTCGCGAATGACATCGAGGTCCGGCTACCGTCGATCGATCAAAGGCCGGATCCGGACATCGCGCGCGATGCGATTGACAGTCTGAAGGCTCAACTGCCCCTTTCGCACGAAAATATCAAGGTCGTCGTCAAAGACGGCTGGCTGACCCTCGAAGGCACAGTGGAATGGCAATACCAGAAAACCACCGCCGAAAATGCCGTGCGAAAGGTAAAAGGGGTCAAGGGCGTGACTAACGTCATCTCACTGAAGCCCAAGGTCGAGCCTACCGACATTCAGCGCAGGATCCAAGAGGCGTTCAAGCGGAATGCGGAGGTCGATGCCAATCGCATCGCCGTCGAAACCCACGGCAGCGAGGTCATCCTGAAAGGCACCGTTCGCTCGTGGATCGAACGCGAGGAAGCTGAGCGTGTCGCATGGTCGGCACCAGGCATCACCCGTGTCGAAGACCGGATTGTGGTCAGTCCATAACGGCCCCGGCCTGTTATCCGCCCGTTAGTTAACGTCTTTTCGAGGCACAAGGAGAGTGCCAAGGTCATTGGTTCCGTTTCGTGAGAGCGGCGCACCGACGCGACCGAATTTCAGACTGTTCGGCCAGCATCGGGAGATCGACGGGCTGTTCAACGAGCTCGTGCAAGCAATAGCCTCAAACGACGGCACGAAGTCGCTCACCCCTAACATCGAAATCACCGGACCGACGAGGCCGTTGAGGTAACCGCTGAGATGCCCGGCCTTGAAGGCAAGGACGTCGAAATATCGATCGAGGATGATACCCTCACGATCCAGGGCGAGAAAAAAGATCGAGGATAATCAAAAAGACAAGAACGTGCAGCACAGCGAGCGCATCTACGGTATGTTCATGTGTGTGTTACAGTTGCGTTCCGGCATTGATCCGTCCAGCGTCCAGGCAGCCATGTCCGGCGGCGTCCTCAAGGTCACAATACCCAAACCGGCCAAGTCCATGCCGAAGAAGATCGAGGTCGAGGACGCCTCGCAGGCGGAGGCCAAGAAAGCCGCCTGAGCCGGCAGCAGCGGGACGCGTAGGTAGCACCTCCTCCTCGGCCAATGCGTCCCGCATACGATCACCGACAGCCCATCGCGGCGCCTCACCCCTCATTCCCGCAGAGATTGCTGTCGCCACGAAGCAGAACTCTTGGTCAAAAGCAATTCGGATCGATCTCGGAACCACCAACTCTTGCGTCGTCGTGACGAAGGGAAGTAAGGCCAGGTTGATCGAAAATGACGACGGCGCGCCCGCACCACCCTGGTTGCGTTCATCGACGATGGGGACGTCCTGGTCGGGCACCGGCAGAGCATCATCAATCCGGAAAACACGGACGCAGCAACGGAGGTGTCCGACCGAACTGTGGCGACACCTGACGGCGGCCTGACCTGCTTCAATGGAATGCGTAGCGGAGGATGGCGGTGAGTGGAGCCCGATTCGGTAGTTCATGTTGCTTGGCGCCCATGACCCTAGCGCCGGTGGCCAGCGCCCGCCGCGCGACTTCGTCGACGACGCTGTAGGTTTCGGCATCATCAGAAGCTGAATATGTCACGCTGCCATCGAAGCCGCTGACGAGACCCGGTACAACTGCATCAAGATCGACAACGAGCTGATCGATAGCACCTGCAGTCGCAGCATGCGCCGCATAGGAAACGTCAGTAGTTGCACGTCGGGGCTTGAGCTCGTCGTAGCGCGCGATCACAGCTCTCAGTTCGCGGGAATAGAGACGGTCGAGAATCGGAATCGCTGTATCTCCCAGTTCGGTATCCGTCTTCCGGCCTGGGTTTCCCTCGATCGTCTCGTCGGCCAGCCTTGAATACGTTGTGACGGACCGGAACATCGACGCGAGAGGCTCCTCCGCCGCAAGAGCCAGAGGTGGTGCATTGCGTCCCGAAAGCAGGCTGCGGGTGGCGTGCTCGACCTTCCTGACATACTGGTGCAGCAGGACCTTTTCGCCTTCGAGGTTCTGCAGTTTGCCGCGCGGGGCGCGTACGTGAAATGACGGCCGCCGGGTCGCTTCCGCCGCGTTCTTGGGCAGGCCACGAACCTGCAGCCGTTCTGGCGGAAAATTGGCGAAGGCGTGAATTAGCCGAACGCTCTCCTCCGCCAACGCAAGCACGAAGATATCGTGCGGCGACGTCATGGCGCGGATCAGCGGTGTTAGATGGAAGCGGTCCGCGACTTCGGCGAGCGGCTTTGGGGACTCCGGCAGGCGGAACGTCCGCATTGTCGCGGACGTGGTGAGCACCGCCAATCCAGTAGACAGGTAATGCCAGAACGAATCGACCGGGTCCGGCTTTCGACGCTGGAGCCTTCTGATCTTGTCTTCATCCTGGACATTGTGCTCTACGCCCGCGAGGTGATCGAACTGCCCCTCGAAGGCAACGATCTTGCTGTTGTCGGCGCCGCCTACCTTGAGCTGCGATAGCGCGTCCCTGGCCAAGTCCTTGAACACAGTACGGTTGAGCTGGGCGTTACTCCCCAAGGGAGATGTCGGCAGATACAGGGAAACGCAGGTCTCGCCCTTGATCTGCGCCAGCGCCCTGAACTCCTCCAACGTTGGAATATCGATATGCAACATTGACCCTCGCCCGGCAGAACCCTTCGCTCGCCTGTGGCATTGAGAGACCGACCTTGGCCGAAGCGCGGCACTCCGACATTGACGGCGATCAATCAGGGCGGCAATTCCAACGCCCACGCAAAGACGCCACAGGCTGCGAATCCGATCAGCGCGTACCCCCATTCCAAGAGCCCCCAGTCCCGCATCAGCCTGCGCAGCGGCGAAACCGGTTTTCCGATTCGAACAGCAAACAGCCAGACGTTCACTGGCATCATTACAAAATAGGTATACGGCCAGCTTGCCAGAATCGTAGTGCCCCCAATGATCCACCGAACGTCGCCACTCTGCCTGAACTGTACAAGCGCGATTGCGGCCGACAGCACGGCCACACCCGACAGCACCAGCGTGCCGCGCCGATTGC